>CAUABB010000082.1 GCA_958427155.1 uncultured Oscillospiraceae bacterium
TTTTCGCAAACGCTTCTTTCCAAAGGTCAAACCGAAAGCATTCATCCCAACTGTCAAGAATACACCCCTTTTTCCAGGCGTCATAAATTACCTTTCCAAGTCTTCTGTCCCCTCTTGCTAAAACTCCCTCCAAAATGCTTGTCTCAACGTTATGCCAACTACAGCTGATTTTTTTAGAGCGGATGGTTTTGACCAAATGCCTTTGTTTTTCCTTGATCATCTCCATCGTATCCTGTGCTTCCCACTGAAATGGAGTAAAAGGTTTTGGTACAAAGGTAGATACACTGATTGAAATAGTAACTCCCTTACCCTTGGGGCGAACAGGCATTGTATAATAATAATCCAAAATGCGGTGAGCAAGTTCAATAATTCCCTCAACATCCTCCATGGTCTCGGTAGGAAGTCCTAGCATAAAATAGAGCTTAACCGCTGTATAACCGCCTTCAAAAGCGATCCTGCAGGTATTCATAACCTCTTCTTCGGTCACATTTTTATTGATGACGTCACGTAAACGCTGCGTCCCGGCCTCTGGTGCAAAAGTGAGACCGCTTTTCCGAACACGTTTAATCCGTTCCAGCAGCTCTTCTGAAAAATTATCAATCCGCAGAGAAGGAAGCGATAAATTAATATGCTCATCTTCCGTAAAAGAAAGAAGCTCGTCCAATAATGGTTCAATTCCTGAATAATCGCTGGTAGAAAGAGAAGAAAGAGATATTTCCTCATAACCCGTGCTCTCACAGAGAGACTTTGCCTGACGACAAACAACTTCTGGTTCCTTTTCACGAAGAGGGCGATAGATAAATCCAGCCTGACAAAAACGGCACCCGCGGATACATCCACGCATCAACTCCGCCATAGCTCGGTCATGGACAATGCCCATATAAGGAACCAAAAAATTTTCAGGATAATGAGAATAATTCAAATTCTGCTCAATTTTCTTTCGGATTACTTTTGGGGCATTATTTTTCGATTTAATCGCTGCAATCGTCCCATCTTCGTGGTAAGAGATATCGTAAAGGGAGGGAACATAAATTCCCTCCTGTTTGGCGGCCTCTTTCAAAAAGGTCTTTTTGTCCCAACCTTCTAGTTTAGCCTTACGATAAAGCTTCATCAGATCATCCAACTGCTGTTCTCCTTCTCCAAGGCAGAACAGATCGACAAAATCGGTCAACGGTTCTGGATTACAGGCACAAGGTCCCCCCGCAATTACTAAATTTTTCAAATCGTCCCGTTCTTTTGCCAGAACCGGAATATTTCCCAGGAAAAGCATTTGAAGAAGATTGGTATAGCTAAGTTCATACTGAAGGGTAAAACCAACAATGTCAAATTCATTAAGAGGGGTAAAACTCTCCAAAGAATAAAGCGGAATATCATTTTTCGTCATCTGTTCTTCAAAATCCCCCCAAGGCATAAAGCAACGTTCACACCAGACGTACGAATTTGCATTAAGGGACGAGTAAAGGATTTTCATTCCCAGATGTGACATTCCCACTTCATAGATATCCGGAAAACAAAAGGCAAACCGGATATCAACTTCAGCCGGATTTTTAACTACCTGATGAAGTTCTCCACCAACATAACGCGCTGGTTTCTGAACCTTCAGCAAAACAGATTCTACTTTCTTTTTCAAACACTCGGACATGAAGTGCCTCCCATAAATAAGATACCCTTATTGTACCTTATTCAAGAGGTGAATGCAAACTTTACGAGCTACTTCGATTCTGTATCAAAGAAAGAATTAAGAATGCTGCTGTAATTACTAGAGTTACATTGTAATCACGTATGAGCAGTAAAATTCCGTAAGCAAAGACAGGTAATACAATTACCCACGAAAGGCTAACACCTACAAATTCAGCTACCCTAACCGAAAAAAACTCTCCCAGCACTCGTCTTAGTATCATTCCGCCATCCAGCGCACCAACCGGGATCAGGTTAAATAACCCAATTGAGAGTTGAACCAATGCAATCCGGGTAAATTCTAGATTGGAACCAGCTCCAAAGTATAAAAAAATAAAGACAGCAAAGTTCGTAAAGCACCCAGCGGAAAGGGAAAATATATCTTTTCCCAGTGTAAGATACCGTTCTGAAGAGGTAATTCTCATTCCCTCGATAGAAAAAGTCACACTCTTAGGGCGTTCTCCAACAATAAAATATGCGATTATATGTCCAAGTTCGTGGGTAATGGCAGCAAGAACTCCGCAATATCCATATCCGGAGCGATCAAGAATCAGATAAACAGTTACCACCGCAAAAAAAAGAAAAGAAATCTGTACCCAAATTCCAAAAAGCTTAAACCGCAGCATAACCATCTTCCTGATGTGTTGGAATGATCTCAAGAGGATTTACAAAAACTCCATTGACCGAAAGATCAAAGTGACAATGGTTTCCAGTGGAATATCCCGTATTTCCAACAAAGCCAACGATATCTCCCGCTTTTACAAAATCCCCTACCTTAACATTCAGCTTACTGCAATGCCCGTAGCGGCTAATCACTCCGTTTTCATGCTGAATCGCAACAAAATTTCCAAAACTTGTAGAGTTTTGAGCCTGAATAATCGTACCGTCCTTAAAGGCGGCAATTGGCGTACCCTCTTGAGCAGGGATGTCAATTCCCTTATGAAAGTCCGGAAGACCTGTTGTTGGATGAAGACGATATCCATAAGACGAGCTGATAATTCCATGAAGGGGAATAACATAGCTCGTTTTTAAAGGTTCTGTATCCAGCTCGGCCAATCCTGCCGACTCTTGTGCAAGCGGCAAGGGGTTTTCCTCACCACCCATTCCCATTGCCATTGTTTGGGTCGAAAAATTCTCCACTTCAGAAGGATTCGTCTCAGAGGATGAGCTGTCTTGGGAAGATCCTTCTGACGACGAATTCTGAGATGAGGAACTAGAAATTTCTCCCCCAGCAGGTGTGGTCAAGAAGGAACCAATATTATAAAATACTTCGGAAATATTTTCAGTAATTCCTGCTTCTCCCCTTATTTGAGTAAGATAGAACTGCTTCATTTCATCCACAAAATCATGAAAAAGTACATTGGCAAAAAGTAAAATAATTGCAGTCACCAAAGAAAGAATGAACTGAACAAGAAATATATTGGCTAACCCGCCTTTCTTTTTTCTACCCGGTTCCCCAGTCTCCGCTTTTTTCTTTTGGCGAAATTCCTGGAAATCGTAATCGATAGGACGTTCCATTTTAATTTACTCCTCTATTTCTATCCTGTTAGAATTGGATGTTATATTTTTATTCTAAAGAGGATAAAAATAGACTTGCCGTTTTATACAAAGCAAAAAACGGCACCGCAAATGCGGTGCCGTTTAAAAAATTTATAAAGGCTTATTTTTTGAGACCCATCGATTTTTTAACAGTCTCGGCAATATTTTCTGCACAGAGTCCATATTTTTTCAAAAGCTGAACCGCCGGACCAGACTTGCCAAACTCATCGTTTACGCCAACCTTAATAACTGGGATCGGGTAGTTTGCAGTAATAACATCCGCCACAGCAGAACCAAGTCCACCGATCACGCTATGCTCTTCAGCCGTAATAATTAACCCAGTCTCTTTTGCGGCCTTAATAATGATTTCCTCATCAATTGGCTTGATGGTATGAATATTAATGACTCTTGCGTCAATTCCCTCTTCCGCTAATGCTTTTGCAGCTTCAACGGATTCATTTACCATCAAACCGGTGGCAATAATTGTAACATCTTTACCAGACTTTAATTCAATACCCTTTCCAAGTTCAAACTTATAGGTAGCCGGATCATTAAAAATCGGGGTAGCGAGACGACCAAAACGCAGATAAACTGGGCCGTCAATCTCACAGGCAGCGGCAACAGCAGCTTTTGCTTCAGTATCGTCCGCTGGGTTGATGATAGTCATTCCAGGAATTGTCCGCATCAACGCAATATCTTCATTGCACTGATGGGTTGCACCATCTTCACCAACCGAAATACCGGCATGGGTAGCACCTATTTTAACATTGAGATGCGGATAACCAATCGAGTTGCGAACAATCTCAAATGCACGGCCAGCGGCGAACATTGCAAAAGTACTTGCAAATGGAATTTTCCCTGTAGCAGCCAAGCCAGCAGCAACGCCCATCATGTTTGCTTCAGCAATTCCACAATCAAAGAAACGTTCCGGACATTTTTTCCAGAATACCTGGGTCTGGGTTGCACGGGCAAGATCCGCGTCGAGAACGACGAGGTTTTCATATTTATCAGCCAGCTCAGCCAACGCTTCCCCGTAGCTCTGTCTGGTCGCTTTTTTTACTACTTCACTCATTCAAAAAACCTCCATTACCAAATTCGGTATCCATATTATTTTAGATTAAAGTGCAGCATAAGCGGCTTTAAGCTCAGACATAGCCTGCTCGTACTGCTCCGCATTCGGAGCGCTACCATGCCATGCGGCGTTATTTTCCATAAAGGAAACACCCTTACCTTTAACGCTCTTCTGGATGATGACAACCGGTTTACCTTTGACAGTTTTTGCCTCTTCAAAAGCAGCTTCAATCTTATCGAAATCGTGAGCATCATCAAGATTAATTACATGCCAGTTGAATGCTTTAAACTTTTCATCAATCGGGTATGGAGAGTTAACTTCGTCAATTTTCCCATCGATCTGAAGGCCGTTGTTATCTACAATTGCAACCAGATTATCAAGCTTGCGGAAACCTGCGAACATCGCCGCCTCCCAAACCTGACCTTCCTGAATTTCTCCATCACCTAAAATGGCATAAACTTTATAAGAATCATTGGAAATTTTAGCCGAAAGCGCCATACCACAGGCCACAGAAATTCCTTGACCCAAAGAACCACTGCTCATATCAACACCTGGAATGGTTTTCATATCAGGATGACCCTGAAGCATTCTGCCAATCTGCCGGAGGCCTTTAAGCTCATCTTCCGGGAAATAGCCTTTCTGTGCAAGAACCGAATAAAGTCCCGGAGCAGTATGACCCTTTGAAAGGACAAGCCGGTCTCTTTCTGCCCATTTTGGATTTTTGGGGTCAACCTTCATTTCTTTGAAATAAAGGTAGGTCAACAGGTCGGAAATTGAAAGGGAACCACCCGGATGACCAGACTTCGCACTGAAAACTGCTTCAATAACACCCATTCTAACTTTACAAGCAGTTTTCATCAGCTCTTTTTTTGTCGCCAAATCCATAATAAAACCTCCATAATTTTTTTTGCATGGCCACTAATTTATTTCAATCGAGCGTTACCGCTCTAAAATTGACGAACTCATTAAGCGGTGAATCAGATCTGCTATCGCATGATGATCATTATCACAAACAACAAAATCTGCGACTTTCTTAAGCTCCTGAGGTGCATTTGATACCGCAACTCCGATTCCGGCATTCTGGATCATTTCAAGATCATTATAATAATCGCCGATCGCCACCGTTTTTTTCATTGGGACCCCTGTAAGTTCCGCCAAATGAAGAAGGGCACCTCCTTTAGAGCTTCCAAAAGGCAACATCTCAAAATAATGAGTAAAAGAACGGACAAAACAGACATCTTTATATTCTTTTGCAAGCATATAAGCCTCAAATTCATCCATTTTAGAAGGCTCCAAAGCAAAAAGCACCTTAAACCACCCGTTTGGTACTTCATCAATACTACAGGTAATATAAGATAGATGCTCCGTGTCCAGATGTTTTTTAACAATCCAGTTTTCACGGACAACATACATTTGGTCTTCCAACATCACTTCAACACCGATTTCAGGAAACTTTTCACAAACATCCAGCAGATAGGCCTTTGCCTGTTCACTTAAAACCGAATGCCAGACAATTTCACCTTTATCATAATCGTAGATTGCTCCTCCATTATAGAGAATAACTGGAGTATCGATCTTCAGTAGATGAATATAATGTTCAAGCGAAGGAATTGAGCGGCCGGTGGCAATTGAAAAACGTCCTCCAGCTTTTTGAAATTCATGAATCGCAGTAATATTTTCTTCGGAAATATGTTTATCGGTGGTCAGCATCGTTCCATCCATATCGGTGACTAGAAGCAGACCGGAAACTGATTGCCGCATAGAATCCCCCAGGTTCATTTTTATTTTACTTTTTCAAGGAAACGGACAAAATAATCTGGCAGATCGCTTTCAAATCTCATTCGTTTACCATTTTCAGGATGTGTAAAGCCTATTACCTTTGCATGTAGGCATTGCCCATCCAGCTCAGTAATTACCTTTTTAGGACCATAAACGGGATCCCCCGCAACTGGATGTCCAATATAAGACATATGCACCCGAATTTGATGTGTCCTTCCGGTTTCCAGTGTAACTCTCAAATGTGTAAATCCTGTCAAACGTTGCAAAACTTTAAAATGAGTAATAGCTTCTCGTGAATGTATCTCCGTAACTGCCATCTTTTTTCTATCTACAGGATGACGCCCAATTGGAGCTCTGACAGTTCCCTCTTCCTCTTTAAAATAGCCATAAACAATTGTCTCATAAACCCGGTCAAATGAATGATCCTTAATTTGTTCTGCTAAACACAAATGCGCTCTATCGTTTTTTGCTACCATTAATAATCCGCTGGTGTCTTTATCGATACGATGTACAATTCCAGGACGGATCACCCCGTT
>CAUABB010000083.1 GCA_958427155.1 uncultured Oscillospiraceae bacterium
AATATTAGGATGATTTAATAAGGCAATCGCCTTTGATTCATTTTTAAACCGGCGCAAAAACTCGTTGTTTTTGGAGAACTCATCCTTGAGAATTTTTACTGCTACAATGGTTCCCTCAAGAATATCATTAGCCTTATACACATTGGCCATCCCGCCTACGCCGATCAGTTCAGTAATTTCATAGCGGCCATCCAGCCGTTTTCCCACGTACTTATCCATTCACTATGTCCCTCCGTAACAACTTATTCAGCCAACAAAACAGCAGTAATATTGTCCGGGCCGCCAGCTTCATTGGCAAGATTAATCAAATGTTCCGGAACCTCTTCCGGTGGATATTCTAAAACCGTTTGACGAATCAAAGCAGCATCACAATAATTGGTTAGTCCATCCGTACAGATCAATACTCGATCCCCTGGGTTTAAGGTTGTTTCCAAATAATCAATACAAACTTTACTAGCTACACCTACCGCTCTGGTAATTAAATTTCGTTGGGGATGATGTTTAGCATCTTCGTCGGTAATTTTACCTTGTTCCAAAAGTTCCTGCACCAACGAATGATCTCTTGTTACCTGAGTGAACTCATTTTTACCGATTACATAAGCCCGACTATCTCCCACATGGGCAATATGGAGAATGCGCTTGTCCACCAATGCTGCAACAACAGTGGTTCCCATCCCGTTAAAGTCGAGATTAGATTTGGAGGAATGATACACTTCGGCATTTGCCGCTGAAACAGCAGTAATCAGCAGGTCACGGATTCGATTCTGATCAACACTCTGTTTAAAACCAGTTTTAATTCTGGTACAGATAATATCACATGCCATTCGACTTGCTACATTTCCTGCGTTTTCTCCTCCCATGCCGTCACAAACAACCGCATAGCATGAATGGTCACCCAACTCACCACTCGCAAAAACGTCTTGATTCATTGGGCGTACCCTGCCAATATCCGTTTTTCCTACAATCATTATAGGATCACTCCTTAAAATTATGCCGATTTCTTCGAAGTTGACCACAGGCCGCCTGAATATCAGCCCCGAGTGTTCGACGAACCGTAGTATTAATTCCGTATGAAATCAGCAAATTTTGGAAACGTAAAACATTTTCCTGTGCCGATGCACGATATCCCGTTTCTTTCACATGATTTATGGGAATCAGATTAACATGACAAAGCATTCCGCGCAAACGTGACGCGAGTTCCCGCGCATTTTCCGAAGAGTCGTTTACTCCTCTGATCAACGCATATTCAAATGAAATCCTGCGATGTGTCATATCAGAATAATACCGACAGGCTTTCAGTAATTCTTCAATTGGATATCTTCGATTGATAGGCATTGTTCTAGAACGTATCTCGTCATTTGGTGCATGAAGAGAAACAGAAAGTGTCAGACCCAGTCGATGTTCTGCCAAATCATAGATACGCTCTACCAACCCACAGGTTGAAAGGGAAAGATGTCGTAAACTCAAATTCATTCCATCCTCATCTGATAAAAGCTTCAAAAAGCGAAGAACATTGTCATAATTATCTAACGGCTCACCAATTCCCATCATTACAACACTGGAAATTTTACGACCGCTATCTTTGGCTGAACAATAAATTTGATCCAACATTTCAGAGGGAAGAAGGTTTCTGACAAACCCCGCGATTGTTGATGCACAAAAATCACATCCCATCTTACAGCCTACCTGAGAGGAAATACAAATACTGGTTCCGTGGTGATAATCCATCAGCACACACTCTACAAATTCCCCATCCAAAAGTTCATAAAGATATTTTACCGTATTATCTATCTTCGACACAAGCTTTTTTACGATCTTTAGTGAATTTATGTAAAACATGCTATTTAAAGCCTGTTGAAATTTGGTAGATATGTTAGTCATTTCTTCAAAAGAAAAAACCTGCTTACAGTGTAACCATTCATAAATCTGTTTAGCACGGAATTTTGGTTCTCCTAAATCGGTAATATAAGTTGTTAATTCTGACAAGGTCAACGATTTAATATCAATTTTATTCAAACAATCACTCCACTTTTCTCATCCGCGCCAGGTAAAATCCATCCGGGCCATCCTCTTCTGGGAAAAAAGTAGTCTGAAATTCGCCTTTCGGAAAAGGAAAGACGTCGGGAAGCGGCTCCGGACTAAATTCTGAGTGTCTTTTCAAAAAAGCTTCTACAACCTGCTCATTTTCCCGTTTTGAAAGAGAACAGGTAGAATAAATAAGGTAGCCATCAGGCGCTACATAATTCGTTGCGTTTTCCAAAATTTTATTCTGAATTAACGGCAAATCAGATAAAGTTTTTGAAGGCTTATATTTAATCTCCGGCTTTCTTCGAATGACTCCCAAGCCCGAACACGGAACATCACAAAGAACAGAATCGGCCTTTTCTAGCCTGGAATTCAATAAAGAAGCATCCCCTTCAAAGGCAGTTATTGTATTTTCTAGTCCAAGTCTTTGAACTCCTTTTTGTATCAGTCGGACTCTTTTCTGATGCAGGTCAAACGCCTGCACTTTTCCTCCGTAAAAAGATATTTCCTCTCCAATGGTAAAGGTTTTTCCACCAGGTGCCGCGCAAAGATCCAGAACTTTTTTCGGTTTTCCTGCTGCTACAACAAGCGCACAAAGCTGTGAAGCAATATCTTGAACATGAAAAAAGCCCTTTGAAAAAGAAACAGTATCTACCGGATTCCCTTTTAGCACCTTAAAGCAATGCCGAAGTTGCGGCATTCTAGAAATTTCTACTCCTTCCTCTCTCAAAAAACATTCCAATTTTTCATCCGAAACTCGGAGAGGATTAGAACGGATTACTATTGATGGAGAAAGAAGCGAATTTTTAAGAATAGATTCTGTACGACCTATGCCATAATCCTGCTGATATTGAGAAATCAGCCATTCTGGACAGGAATATCTCACTGAAGTATACAAAAGTGGATTTTTTTGGGGGTCAGGCCAGCGAATTTCTTTTCCATCCCGGAGAAATTGCCTCAAAACAGCATTAATAAAACCTTTGGCACTAGGTTTTATTGCAGCGGCTAGTTTGACGCTTTCATTCACAGCAGCAGATTCAGGAATGTTCATATACAAAAGCTGATAGAGTCCCATCCACAAAATAATTCTAACCGCTAAATCCAGGTGTAAAACAGGCTGTTTTGAATAGGACGAAACGATATAATCCAAAGTTAATTTTCGTTCAATTACTCCGTAGAAGAGTCTTGACGCAAAATTTTTGTCCTGAAGACTAAGCTCACTTTTTTTTAAATACATGTCCAGTACTAAATTTGAATAACTCTGATCCTTTTCCATCCGAAGCAGCGCATTTAAAACAACAAAACGAGCACTTTTTACCGCCATATTATCGTCTCCTGTTAGCTAGAGCAATTAGACGAATCAGATTGGCAAGTGCAACCAAAAGTGCTGCCACATAAGTCAAAGCGGCGGCATTTAATACCTTTTTAGCGCCAGTAAGCTCTTCACCCTCCAACAGATGTTCGCTTTCTAATGTTCTGACCGCCCGCCGACTGGCATTGTATTCTACCGGAAGTGTCACAAGCTGAAAAAGGACAACTGCCGCAAACAAAATGATTCCAATGGAAATCAAGAAATTCCAAGACATGATAATTCCCAAGATAGCAAGCGGAATGGCAATTGTTGAACCAATCTGCGTCACTGGGATGATCGCTTGCCTGATTTTAATTGGAAAATATCCAGTTGCATGCTGAATCGCATGTCCGACTTCATGAGCAGCGACTCCAATTGCACCTACCGAACTGTTTCCATAAGTCGAATCAGATAAACGGACAACATTGGAGCGCGGGTCATAATGATCTGATAAATTTCCCTGTACCCGTTCAATCTGCACCTGATAAAGACCGTTTTGATCCAAGATTCGGCGTGCAACTTCATCAGCTGTAATCCCCTGAGAACTACGGAGATTATTATATCTACGAAATGTAGAAGAAACATTAAACTGTGCCCAAGCAGTAATAAGAAGAGCCGGAATAACAAGAAACAGATAATAATAATCAAAATAAAAATAAGGCAAAATTATTTTTCCTCCCCAATAATTGTTCCTACATTTAAATGGTGTCCTCTGAGGAACGCATCTCCTGACATCCGCTTTGATCCTTCATACTGAACTTCGAGTAGCTCCAAAGCACCGGTACCACACCCTACAACAAAAAGCTTGGAATCAAGTAGTTCTCCTGGTTTTCCAGATGCCTCACAAAGTCTGGAACGATAAATCTTCAGCCTTTTCCCACCTAACTGCGTATAAGCGCAGGGCCAATCCGATAGTCCACAAATTAAATGGTGAAGCTTTTCAGAAGGCTGTGAAAAATCCAGCCTTCCCATCTCTTTGGTAAGCATTGGCGCATGAGTGGCATATGCTTCGTCCTGAGATTCAGGACAGAGTGTTCCTTCTTTTAACTTACTGAGCGTATCAAGAAGAAGCGACGCGCCAACATAAGACAACCGATGATATAATTCGCTGGAAGTCTCATTTTCTTTTACAGCCACCTCGGCTTTCAGAAGCATATCACCGGTATCCAGCCCTTCAGCCATAAACATCGTTGTTACACCGGCAACAGGATCACCATTCAGAACCGTCCATTGAATTGGTGCTGCTCCCCTATACTTAGGCAAAAGAGAACCATGAACATTAATACAGCCATACTTAGGAAGTTCAAGTATCTGTTTGGGAAGAATTTTTCCATAGGCCACTACAACAATTAATTCAGGATTTAAAACTTTTAATTGTTCAAACACTCCTTCAGCACGAAGGGTAGTAGGTTGAAAAACCGGAATTTTTTCCTTTTCCGCCTCAATTTTAACCGGAGGTGGCTGAAGTCGATGTCCCCTACCTTTAGGTTTATCAGGTTGAGTAAAAACGCCCTCAACTGTTTCTCCAGATTCAAGCAGAGCTTTTAAAGACGGCACTGCAAAATCAGGCGTCCCCATAAAGACAATTCTCATTTTATCCCCCATTAGACTGTTTTATTCGTCTTGTTCCTTTTCTTCCACAACTTTTTCTGCTAAATCTAAAAACAAAATTCCTTCAAGATGATCCAATTCATGGCAAATTGCTCGTGCAAGCAACTCTTCACCATCCTTAATAAAATATTCACCATTTCTATTTTGCGCTTTGACCGTTACCTTTTTGGGACGTTTCACAATTCCATATTCTCCAGGGCAGGAAAGGCAGCCTTCATACTCCTCTTGTTTCCCGCTACTCGCTGTAATAACAGGATTGATTAGTTCTAATAATCCATCTCCCGCATCAATTACTACAACACGGCGCAGTATCCCAACCTGAGGCGCGGCAAGCCCAACGCCGTCATTTTGATACATTGTTTCCGCCATATCGTCAAGCAGCTCCCAAAGCTTTTCGTCAAATTTTTCTACAGGACGGCACTTCTTTCTGAGGATCTCATCCTCTTTGGTCACGATATTACGAATGGCCATTCTCTTTCTCTTCCTTTCCTATCAGTTAATTTCTCCATTAATATCAGCAAAAACCATTGTTTTTGAAAAGGCGGGATGCTCCGCTGTTTCTGAGAGCAGGGTATGCATCATTTCTTTAAAATCTCGATTTGCCTTACACTTAATAACAATCCGATAACGATATTTATTGTTAAGTTTTAAGATATCTGCTTCTACTGGGCCAAGAACTCGCATTGGGATCCGTTTTTTCTTACTTTCTACATAACATTTAAGCAGTTTCATAAATGTCTGAGCAGCATTTTCAGCATCTTTTTCAGTCACCGCCGAAAAGCCAACAAGACAGATATCACAAAAAGGCGGATAAAGCAGAGCCTTCCGCGCCTCAATTTCATCATTATAAAAAGCTTCATAGTTTTGGTGAGCGGCAAAATTCAAAACAGGGCTGTCAGGTGTATAAGTTTGGATATACGCCCTGCCTACTTTTTTCCCTCTTCCACTTCGACCTACTACTTGAGTTACCAACGAAAAAGTCCGTTCGTTGCTTCGAAAATCAGTGGAATACATCAACTTGTCAACCGAAAGCACCCCAACGAGAGTAACATTTGGAAAATCTAGTCCCTTTGCTATCATCTGGGTGCCAAGCATAATATCATATTCACCGGCACCAAATCGTTCAAAGGCTTCCTCATATGCAAAACGGGAAAAAGTAGTGTCAGTATCCATACGAAGAATACGGGCATCCGAAAAAAGTCTAGATACTTCATCTTCCAATTTCTGCGTCCCAAGACCGGTTAATTTGATATGTTTACTGCCACAATGCGGACAGATAAAATTCTGTTTATGAGAATAACCACAGTAATGACACATCATCCTGCCATTCGCCTTATGATAGGTCAACGCAACACTACAGTGTGGGCAAAGATCAACTTCACCACATTCCATACAGGCAGATATAGTATGATAGCCTCTTCTGTTAAGAAGCAGGATCGACTGTTCCTGATGCTTTAAATTATAATAAATATAATCGTATATATTGAAAAAATAACGTATAAGCCTATAAAATTACTAAAAAGTATAATATAATAATATCTGGTTCATATTTAAAATATGAGATTAGATACGGAGATGA
>CAUABB010000084.1 GCA_958427155.1 uncultured Oscillospiraceae bacterium
GCACAGCCCTTTTATTTTTAGACTGGAACGTGTATTTCCCCTTAGCTAGATGGAGAGAGTATGAGGTTAGATAAATATTTAAAAATTGTCCGTTTAATTAAACGACGTACGGTTGCAAATGAGGCTTGTGACGCTGGGAAAATTGTTGTCAACGGAAAAGTAGCACGTGCTTCTTATGATGTAAAGCCGGGCGATATCATCGAAATTAATATGGGAGTCACGCCTCTGAAGGTAAAGGTAGTCAAGGTAAGCGAATATGCTAAAAAAGAAGATGCTGCCGAACACTATGAAATAATCGGTTAATAAAAAAGATATTGCAAAAGGTAAAGGCGGCTTGAAAGCCGCCTTTATTATATATTTTGGTTTATTCAACAATATGGAAAAACAAAAACCTTTGAAATTGGCTGCTTTAATTGTTGAAGTGAAGAACAGTCTTATGTATAATATAAGATGGAATTATAAAAAATTGGTTTGTAGAAGTAAAAAAGGAGGATTATGATGAAGGTCAGTAATGATATTATTTATGTAGGCGTCAATGACCATAAAATAGACCTGTTTGAGGGACAATATGTAGTTCCGAATGGAATGTCTTATAACTCTTATCTGATCAAAGATGAAAAAATTGCAGTTATGGATACTGTGGATGCAAAGTTTACTCATGAATGGTTGGATAATGTTGAAAAAGCGCTTGACGGTGCAAAGCCAGATTATTTGATTATACAGCATATGGAACCGGATCATTCTGCAAACATCCAAAATTTTATGAAGGTCTATCCAAATGCTACTATTGTTGCCAATACGAAAACCTTTAACATGATGGCGAATTTCTTCCGGGGAATGGATTTGGAAGGGAAAAAACTGGTAGTTGAGAATGGTGGGACCTTAACTCTTGGCAAACATGTTTTGACGTTTGTCTTTGCGCCGATGGTTCACTGGCCGGAAGTTATGGTTACCTATGACAGCACGGATAAAGTTCTGTTTTCGGCTGACGGCTTTGGTAAGTTTGGAGCGCTTGATGTAGAAGAAGACTGGGATTGTGAAGCCCGCCGCTATTATATTGGGATTGTGGGAAAATATGGTGCACAGGTGCAGAACCTTCTGAAAGCAGCTGCGTCTTTGGAGATTCAGACGATTTGCCCGCTCCATGGCCCAGTTTTAACAGAAAATCTCAGCCATTATATCGAGAAATATAATATCTGGTCTTCTTATGGTGTGGAATCGGAAGGCGTAATGATCGCTTATACTTCTGTTTATGGAAATACCAAAAAAGCAGTAGATATTCTGGCGAATAAACTCAAGAGTAAGGGCTGTCCGAAAGTAGTTGTGTGTGACCTGGCTCGTGAGGATATGGCTGAAGCGGTAGAAGATGCGTTCCGGTATGGGAAATTGGTGTTGGCGACTACGACCTATAACGCAGAGATTTTCCCCTTCATGCATACTTTTATTACCCATTTGGTAGAGCGCAATTATCAGAACCGTACTATTGGTCTGATTGAAAATGGAAGCTGGGCGCCAATGGCGGCTAAAGTCATGAAGGGAATGTTTGAAAAGAGTAAAAACATTACATGGCTGGATACAACTGTGAAGATTATATCTTCAGTCAGCGATGAGAATATGGAACAGCTGGAAGATATGGCTGCTGAATTGAGCCAAGAATACATTGCTCAGTCAGAGGATATGGCGAATAAAAATGATCTGTCTGCGTTGTTTAAAATTGGCTATGGACTGTATGTGGTAACCAGTAATGATGGAACAAGGGATAATGGTTTGATTGTTAACACAGTAACCCAGTTGACAGATACTCCGAATCGAGTCGCGGTCAATATTAATAAGGAAAATTATTCTCATCATATCATTAAGCAGACTGGAATTTTAAACGTAAACTGTCTTTCCGTAGAAGCGCCTTTTAAAGTATTCCAGACGTTCGGGTTTCAAAGTGGGCGTCAGACGGATAAGTTCGCGGGGTGTACCCCTTACAGGTCTGACAATGGGTTGATATTCCTTCCCAAATATATTAATGCGTTTTTGTCTTTGAAGGTAGAGCAGTATGTAGATTTGGACACCCATGGAATGTTCATCTGTACCGTTACGGAAGCACGTGTTATGAGCGATAAAGAAACAATGACTTATGATTATTATCAGAAACATGTAAAGCCGAAACCACAGACGGAGGGTAAAAAAGGTTTTGTTTGTAAAGTGTGTGGGTATATTTACGAGGAAGATGAACTTCCGGAAGATTTTATCTGCCCGCTTTGTAAACACGGGGCTGCAGATTTTGAACCGATTCAGTAGAGATAGATCCAACATCTGTTGGCTGTGATTGCACAATATATATGTTTTATAAACCCCCTGGTTATTACCAGGGGGTTTGTTTTACTCTGTTTAGTTGATATTGTAAAGGAATAGTCCCTTTTGTTTTTAACGTAATAAAAGGATAATGTTTCGAATAATTATTAAAGCGGGTGCTCTTACTTCAATCATACCGTAAAGATCATTCATTGTGTCATAAAATATATATGGATTGCGGTTATTTGGAGTGTTGAATATAAAATAATAGGGTGGTGTCATGAATGGAAGAAAAAACGCAACTTAAACTTCCTCATAATTTGATTTTAGAGGATCGGAAACATCTTAGTATTTCCGGCGTGGTGGACGTAGATAATTTTGATGAGCAGACAGCGGTGGTTTATACGCAAATGGGTGAGTTGACAATTAAAGGATATGATCTTCATGTCAGCAAACTTAATGTAGAAACAGGGGAACTTTCAATGGATGGGGAAATATGGTCTATGTCTTATACCGAAGTGCAGAAAAAAGGCGGGGGAATGCTGTCTAAACTTTTCCGTTAATGAGAGGTAGTAAAATGATCATTACCCTTTCAGAACAAACTCTAATTTTTTTGTATTCCTGTTTTTTTGGCGTTTTGCTCAGTTGCTATTTTGACGTTTTTCGGGTTATCAGGTTGATCACTGGAAATTTAAAAATAATTACCCTAGTCTGTGATCTTTTCTTTTTTTTATCGGGAACGGTATTTGTCTATCTTTTTTTTGTTCGTTTTTGTTCAGGACAGATTCGGGTTTATGTACTAATTGGTGAATTGCTTGGTTTTTTAATCTGCCATTTTTCGATCAGCGCGTTGTTTATGCGCCTTTCAGTTATAGTCGTAAGGAAGGTAAAACGTTTTTTGCGCTTTATTTCCCGTCCTTTTGTTTCTGTATCTCGCTCTTTTAAGGAGAAAATTTTAAAACGACGAAAAGAAAAGAAAGAAAAAAGAAATAAAAATAAAAAAAATATTGAAAACAGCTTGCAACCGAATAGGAATGTGGTGTATAATTTACTAAAAATATACCGAAAAAATTTAAAGAGGGAGGATGCCGTTCGTGAAAAAGAAAGGAACACACAAACGTAGAAGACTGCTTTTTCGTCTTGTGTTGCTGGCTTTTTTGTGTTATGGCGCGGTTTCTTTTGTGATGCTGCAGATGGATCTTGCTCAAAAAGATCAGCAGCTCGATGAGATTAACCAAAAGATTGAAGCGCAAAAACAGACGAATGAAGAGCTTAAAGCTATGCTTAATGAAGAGCATTACGGCGAATATATTGCTCGTGTGGCAAGGGAAAAGCTCGGTTACGTTTACCCGGACGAACGGATCTTCGTAGATGTTTCCGGTAGTTGATTCAGGAGAATCTTAAGGAGGATACAATTTTTTTATGCAGCTTGAAGTTGGGAAAATTGTCGAAGGGAAAGTAACTGGCATTACAAAGTTTGGCGCTTTTGTAGACTTGGGTGAGGGAAAGACCGGAATGGTCCATATCTCTGAGGTCGCTTCCAGTTATGTGAAAGAGATAACCGATTTTGTTAAGGAAAATGATACGGTTAAGGTAATGATTCTGAATATTGCAGATGATGGGAAGATTGCGCTTTCTATAAAACGTGCTCAACCGAAACCGCAGCCACAACAGAATCGTTCAGCTTCTCGTCCTGAGTATAATGCGGATCAATGGACACCTAAAAAACAGCCTGGGAACCTTTCGTTTGAAGATATGATGGCAAAATTTAAACAATCGAGCGATGAAAAAATGTCTGACCTTAAGAGGACAATGGAGGGAAAACGCGGTTCTTATTCCCGCCGCGGGTCCAGATAGTTTTAATAAAAAGGTGGTATTAAAAACCCGAACTTTATGGTTCGGGTTTTTTGTGTGAGATAGAAAATAGAAATGTCTTTTATCCATTTTTATCACTTAAACAGCGATAAAGTCAATTATCAAATGTAAGTTTACAGTTATTTCATCATTTTATGCCAGTAATCGGGTAAAATATTTATTACCGTAACTATGAAAAGAGGGTATTGATTGTTTGGATATGTTCGGCCATTTAAGCCTGAGCTGAAAATAAACGAATTTGATACCTATAAAGGAATCTATTGCGGCCTTTGCAAAGAGCTTGGCAGAGAGTATGGGCAGCTTTTTCGGCTGACCTTGAGTTATGATTTTGCTTTTTTGGCAATGTTATCCCTTTCTGTCCACGAAAGTGGAGTGCGTTTTCAACGGCAAACCTGTATTGCTCATCCGTTTCGAAAAAAGCCTTGTCTACGTTGCTGTGGGGATCTTTCTTTTGTAGCGGCCTGTGCTGTAGCAATGCTTTATTATAAATGGCGGGACAATTTGACAGACAGCTTTTTTTTAAAACGCCTATTTTATTATGTTATTGGGTTTCCTGCTATACGAGCTTATCGAAAATCAGTGAGAAATTATCCTGTTTTGAAGTCAATTATGGAAGAAACCATCGCTAAACAGCAGGAAGTGGAGCGAATAACTGATTGCAGTGTTGATAGGGCTTCCGAAGCTTCTTCTCGGGCTTTAGCCTTGATTTTTGAGGAATTGAGTGAAGATGTTACTCAGAAAAAAGTTCTTCATCGGTTTGGCTTTCTGCTTGGACGTTGGATCTATCTGGTTGATGCGTTGGACGACTTTAAAGAAGATCAGAAAAGAGGAAGCTTTAATCCGTTTTTAATTTGGGCAAAAACAAATGTTGTCAACACTGAGGGGATGGAGGCTGCGGTTAAGCAGCATGCTGAAAATTTAATCAATGTTACCCATGCTGAAATGGGATTAGCATATGAACTGATTGAGAGGAAACGATATCAGTCAATTTTAGATAATATCCTTTATCTGGGGCTGCCTTCAGTGAAAAAGCAGGTATTGTCAAATAGGAGGAATAAGCAGGATGACAGATCCCTATAAGATATTGGGAGTTTCTCCAAGCGCTTCAACAGAAGAAATAAAAAATGCTTATAAGCAGCTTGCCAAAAAATATCATCCGGATAATTATGCTGCTAGTCCATTGGAAGAGGTCGCCAATGAGAAAATGGCCGAAATCAATGAGGCTTACGATCAGATCATGAATGAACGCCGTGCTACAGGCGGAAGAACCGGTAATACGGCTGGTGGACAGCAGTATTCAGGGGCGACGAATTCGTCTTATCCGGATATTAGACGGCTGATTATGCAAAATCGCTTCGAAGAGGCTGAAACGCTATTGGACGGAGTGCCAGTTGCTAAACGGGACGCAGAATGGCATTTTTTAAAAGGAAGTATTTTTTATTCACGTGGATGGTTGGATGATGCGATGGCTCATTTTTCTTCGGCTTGCCAGATGAATCCTAATAATCCGGAATACCGTGCGGCTTATCAGCGTATGATGTGGCAGCAACAGGGAAATATGGGCGGCAGTGTGAATGGTCAGTATCGGATGCCAAATCAAAATGTAGGCGGGTGTAGCGCCTGTGATTGCTGTTCAGGTTTGCTCTGTACCGACTGCTGTTGTGAATGTATGGGTGGCGATTGCATCCCATGCTGTTAAGGGGGAGCTTTTGTGAGTAAAACCTTCCGTATCGCTTTTGGCGGTGTAATTTCGGCTCTTTGTATTGTCTTGCTTCTCTGTACAGGATTATTTCCGTTTGCTACTGTTGCTTTGCCTGCGGCGGCGGGTGTTTTGATGGTTCCTGTTGTGGTGGAGCTTGGCGTAAAATGGGGTTACCTGGTTTATGCGGTAGTAGCAGTGGTCGCGTTTTTTGTGACACCAGAGCTATCCGCGATGTTGATGTTTGTTTTCTTTTTTGGTTATTACCCTATTGTAAAATCATCGATTGAACGAATCCATAAGAGAATGCTTGAATGGGCAATGAAATTTTTGATAGCGAATGCCGCGTTAATTTTGTTGTTCCTTTTAGCACAATGGATTTTTGGCCTTGACGCGATTTTGCCCGAGGTTAAAATTTTTGGGAAACTCACGTTTTTGGTGCTTTGGCTTGCGGCGAATGCCGTCTTTTTGGTTTATGATCTTGCTCTGACTCGTTTAGTAGGAGCTTATGTCAGATGGTTTAAACCTAAATATACAGACAGAATTCAAAGGCATAGCCGGTAAATTTTCTAAAAAACAGGAATTTGTTTTTGATCTTCTGAAAATTGTACTGGACAAGACAGAGAATTTTCTGTATAATAGAGATAAAATTGGATGACAACCTTTAAGTTGGTCCTGTG
>CAUABB010000085.1 GCA_958427155.1 uncultured Oscillospiraceae bacterium
TGCCCGGTAGCATTTTCCAGTTCATCTTTTAACTCTTTAGAGAGCTTCTCAAGATCAATCTCCGCAAGAAGTTCTTTGATTGCTTCCGCACCCATAGCCGCGCGGAAATCATCCTCGTATTTTTCCCGCATATCGGCGTATTCCTTCTCAGAAAGGAGCTGCCCTTTCTCAAGAACGGTATTGCCCGGGTCAATAACAATATATTTTGCAAAGTAAAGAACTTCTTCCAAACGACGAGGCGAAATATCCAAAATCAGCCCCATTCGAGACGGAATTCCTTTAAAATACCAAATATGGGAAACTGGGGCCGCAAGTTTAATATGCCCCATCCGCTCACGGCGGACCTTGGAACGGGTAACTTCAACACCACAGCGGTCACAAATCTTTCCTTTATAACGAAGGCGTTTATATTTTCCGCAGTGACACTCCCAATCCTTTGTAGGCCCAAAGATACGTTCGCAGAATAGACCGTCACGCTCCGGTTTCAAAGTCCTGTAGTTTATAGTTTCCGGCTTCTTTACTTCTCCATAAGACCATTCAAGAATCTGCTCAGGTGACGCCAAACCTATTTTAATTGACTCAAACACGTTAAATTCCATTCAGACGTCTCCTTTCTATCTATCCAAATCGTCGCTGTTATCGTTTTCGTCTAAAACTTCGTCCAGGTCGAAATCAAGTTCATCGTCATATTCTTCCTGTACATCTTCTTCAGCATCATCCAGCTCAGCATGCTCTACGCCGTAACCTTCCAGATCACCCTCAACCTCTACAAGATTATTGAGGACTTCGTCATCCATATGCTGCAAACCGATGTCATCGTCATCATCAAAGGACTGCTTAAGGTCGATCTCCTCGTTGTCCTTATCCAAAACCTTAACATCAAGGCCCAAAGACTGAAGCTCTTTAACAAGAACCTTAAAGGATTCCGGAATACCCGGAGTCGGGACATTCTGACCCTTGACAATTGCTTCATAAGTCTTGACACGGCCCACAACGTCGTCCGACTTGACCGTCAAAATTTCCTGAAGCGTATAAGCTGCGCCATAGGCCTCCAGTGCCCAAACCTCCATCTCTCCAAACCGCTGGCCACCGAACTGAGCTTTACCACCCAAAGGCTGCTGGGTAACAAGAGAATATGGACCGGTGGACCGGGCGTGAATCTTATCGTCAACCAGATGATGAAGCTTTAAGAAGTACATATAACCAACTGTGACCGGATTGTCAAAAGGCTCACCGGTACGTCCATCATAAAGCTGAGTCTTACCATCTTCGCTGTATCCCGCTTCTTTCAGGCACTCACGAATATCCTCCTCATGCGCGCCATCAAAGACCGGAGTCATAATTTTCCAGCCAAGAGCTTTCGCTGCATAACCCAGGTGGACTTCAAGCACCTGCCCGATATTCATACGAGAAGGAACACCCAACGGATTCAAAACGATATCAAGCGGGGTACCATCTGGTAGGAACGGCATATCCTCCTGAGGAAGAATACGGGAAACAACACCTTTATTTCCGTGGCGACCCGCCATTTTATCACCGACACTAATTTTACGCTTCTGAGCAATGTAGCAGCGAACAACCATATTGACACCTGGAGAAAGCTCGTCACAGTTCTGACGGGTAAACACTTTTACATCAACAATTGTGCCAGACTCACCGTGCGGAACTTTCAAAGAGGTATCACGGACTTCACGAGCTTTTTCGCCAAAGATGGCGCGAAGCAAACGTTCCTCCGCAGTCAACTCAGTTTCACCCTTGGGCGTGACTTTACCAACCAGAATGTCACCGGCACGGACTTCTGCACCGATCCGAATAATACCGCGTTCGTCAAGATCTTTAAGAGCATCCTCGCCGACATTCGGAATATCACGGGTGATCTCTTCCGGCCCAAGCTTGGTATCACGCGCCTCAATTTCATACTCTTCAATATGAATTGACGTAAAGACATCGTCGCGGACAATTTTTTCGTTAATCAGGACAGCGTCCTCATAGTTATAACCTTCCCAGGTCATGAAACCGATCAATACGTTTTTACCGAGACTAATCTCTCCATTACAGGTAGCAGGGCCGTCAGCCAAAACCTGACCTTTTTTCACCCGCTCTCCTTTTACCACAATGGGGCGCTGATTCACACAAGTTCCCTGGTTGGAACGCTTGAATTTTATCAACTTATAAAGCTGTGTGGCACCGCTGTCTTCTTTGAGAACAATTTCATCAGCTGAAACTTTTTCAACAACGCCATCGTGCTTGGAAACAACCGTAACGCCAGAGTCAACGGCCGCCTTATATTCCATACCAGTACCAACAATCGGGGACTCTGTTTTAAGAAGCGGAACAGCCTGCCGCTGCATGTTTGAACCCATCAACGCACGGTTAGCATCATCATTTTCAAGAAAGGGGATCATCGCGGTTGCGACAGAGACAACCATTTTTGGAGAAACGTCCATGTAATCTACACGTTCCCGCTCAATTTCCAGAATTTCGTCCAGGTGACGGGCATTGACACGAGGGCGTGCAAGACGGCCCTGCTCGTCAAGCGGTTCATTCGCCTGAGCAACAACGTAAGCGTCTTCCACATCAGCAGTCATATAGACAACCTCATCAGTGACAATACCGGTTTCTTTATCAACCTTACGATAAGGAGCTTCAATAAAACCGTACTCGTTGATTCGTGCAAAAGTAGCGAGGTAGGAAATCAATCCGATATTTGGACCTTCTGGCGTTTCAATCGGACACATACGACCATAGTGACTATAGTGAACGTCACGGACCTCGAAAGACGCACGGTCACGGGACAGACCACCAGGGCCAAGTGCAGATAAACGACGTTTATGTGTTAACTCTGCCAAAGGGTTGGTCTGATCCATAAACTGGGAAAGCGGAGAGGAGCCAAAAAACTCCTTAATCGCCGCAACGACCGGACGGATATTAATCAATGCCTGCGGAGTAACGACATCCATATCCTGCGCCTGCAGAGTCATGCGCTCGCGGACAACCCGTTCCATCCGAGAAAATCCAATCCGGAACTGATTCTGAAGCAATTCGCCAACTGAACGGATCCGGCGATTTCCAAGATGGTCAATATCGTCCACCGAACCAATCCCATAAACCAGATTATTCAGGTAGTTGACGGTAGCAAAAATATCATCCTTAATAATATGTTTTGGAATCAGCTCATCCGCATGGGCTGCGATGGCTTCTTTAAGAGCATCTTCGCCTTCTGTAGTTTCAAGAATCTTTTTCAGCACCTTGAAACGGACTTTTTCATTGATCCCAAGGGATTCCACATCTAACTCGCCGACATAGTCATGGATATCAACCATGCCGTTCGAAATAATTTTGACTGTTTTCCCATCCTCAAGCGTGACAAACGCCGTATCAACACCGGCTTTTTCAATCGTTTCCGCCAGTTCGCGGGTAACCTTTACACCAGCGTCCGCAAGCAGCTCACCTGTCATCTCATTGATAATAGGCTGAGACAAAGTCTGTCCAATTAAACGGGCACCGATGGCAAGCTTTTTATTGTATTTATAGCGTCCAACACGGGAAAGATCATACCGCCGGTCATCAAAGAAAAGATTGCGGATATGAGTAATTGCGCTTTCTACTGTTGGTGGTTCACCCGGACGAAGTTTCCTGTAAACCTCCAGAAGAGCCTCTTCACCGTTTTTGGTAGTATCCTTATTTTGAATAGTGGCAACCAGCCTTTCATCTTCTCCGAACACATCATAAATCTCGCTATCAGAGCCGACATACTCGGTAAAACTGTCTGTAAAGCCACCCTCCACGTTATCTTTAATCCGCAGTAATGCACGCAGAAAAACGGTAACTGGAATCTTCCTGTTTTTATCAATCCTCACATAGAAAATATCGTTTGAATCAGTCTCATATTCCAACCACGCACCACGATTCGGGATAACAGTTGTCGCATAAAGAGACTTTCCTGTTTTGTCAAACGACTCGCTATAATAAACGCCTGGAGAACGAACTAACTGAGAGACAATAACGCGTTCTGCGCCATTGATGACAAAAGTACCGCTTTCGGTCATCAGAGGGAAATCACCCAGAAAAATTTCCTGCTCCTTAACCTCACCGGTTTCCTTATTGAGAAGGCGAGCTTTAACGCGAAGAGGAGCAGCATAAGTTACGTCCCGCTCTTTACACTCCTCCACACTATATTTCGGCTCCGCATCCAAATGATAGTCGACAAAGTCCAACACGAGATTACCAGTGTAATCGGTAATGGCGGACATATCGTCAAAAACTTCCTTCAAACCCTTTTCAAGAAACCACCGGTACGAATTTTTCTGCACTTCAATGAGATTGGGCATTTCCAAAACCTCGTTGATCCGCGAAAAACTCATCCGTACATTTTTCCCGAGTTTCACCGGCTTGACATTTACCATTTACTCAACCACTCCATTCTTCCGACTCACTATTCACTCAAACAACCCACTTGTTAAAACAACCAAATTGCGGGGCGAAACAGGATGTGATTTCTCTGTTTCAACTATTCTTTTTGCTCTGAAAAAGCTGCAAAAATGGAGTTTTTAGGCACAAAACCCCATTTTGATACAGTATATCATTATAATACAAGCCATTTCTCCTGTCAAGCCCTTTTAAAAAAGAAAATTTCATATCATCTTTCCACCCTCTGAAAGCCGATTTGGATATCGTCAACTCTTCATAAAAATTACTCTTTTCCAAATTTTAGGACATAAAAACAAAAGTTATACAAAAACTCCTGAAAAGCGTTTTTGCTTCTCAGGAGTTAATCTTTACTGCCTTATCCAATTGCATAACAATAACATTACACAAGCATATCCAGTGTTACCTGTTCAAGCCGATTCTGAACTAGTTCCGAAATTTCTCTGAAAATTTCCTGTGCCTTACAGGGGCCATAACAGGTTTCAGGATTAACGCGGCTGCATCCATTTTCCGGATTGAGACAACGGCTGAAATAATATGTACCCTCTACTGTTTCCACAATCTCTTTCAAAGTAATCTCCTTTGCAGGTCTGGCCAACTCATACCCCCCCTGCATCCCCTTAAAAGATTTTACAATTCCATTTGCTGCGAATTTCCGCAAAATTTTCAATGCAAACCGTAAGGTAACTTCCGCATTCTCTGAAATAGTTTTAGCATCTACACGCTTTCCAACACGCGCCATATAGACCATCATCCGGATACTGTAATCAGCTTCCAACGTTATATGCATACCTTTGCCCACCCTTCACGGCTTTATTATACCATTTTGGTAGACTATATGTCAATGTTTCCATTAATCCAAAAAATCCTTCAACCGTTTGCTCCGGCTTGGGTGACGGAGTTTCCGCAAGGCTTTTGCCTCA
Source organism: uncultured Oscillospiraceae bacterium (assembly GCA_958427155.1). GTDB lineage: Bacteria > Bacillota > Clostridia > Oscillospirales > Ruminococcaceae > Metaruminococcus_A. Next base: position 5,352 of record CAUABB010000085.1, read on the forward strand.
ATCTGCCGAATCCGCTCCCGAGTAACGTTAAACTCTTTACCAACTTCCTCCAGAGTACGGGAACGCCCATCCTCCAACCCAAAACGGAGACGGAGAACCTTCTCTTCACGCTCAGTCAAAGTAGAAAGAACATCGCCCAGCTGCTCTTTGAGCAGTGTATGAGAAGCAACTTCGGCCGGCGCAGGAGCTTCGTCATCCTGAATAAAATCGCCTAGATGGCTATCTTCTTCTTCGCCGATCGGTGTTTCGAGAGAAACTGGCTCCTGTGCAACACGAATAATCTCACGGACCTTTTCCACCGGCATATCAAGCTCAGCTGCAATCTCCTCTGCTGTGGGCTCGTGGCCATTTTTATGAAGAAGCTGACTTGACACTTTCTTTACTTTATTAATCGTTTCCACCATATGAACGGGGATACGAATCGTCCTTGCCTGGTCGGCGATGGCGCGGGTAATGGCCTGACGGATCCACCAAGTGGCATAGGTAGAGAATTTAAAGCCTTTGGTATGATCAAACTTTTCAACTGCTTTGATCAACCCCAAGTTTCCCTCCTGAATCAGATCCAAAAATTGCATACCACGCCCCACATATCGTTTGGCGATGCTGACAACCAGACGGAGATTCGCCTCACTTAAACGTTTACGGGCAAAAGCGTCCCCCTGTGACATTCTGGTGGCAAGTTCAATCTCTTCCTCGGTAGAAAGAAGAGGAACCCGACCAATTTCTTTGAGATATACTTTAACCGGATCATCAATACTAATTCCTTCTGTTGAAAGCGACGCTTCCAGGTCAACATTCACATTGTTGTCCAGCGTGAGGTCAAGATCAATATCCGGCTCAAAATCCTCTACAATCTCGATATTCATATTTTCGAGAGAATCATAGAGTTTTTCCATCTGCTCTGGATCAAAATCAAGTTCTTCCAGTGCATCCGTGATTTCCTTGGTTGTAAGTTTTCCTTTAGCTTTGCCCTGTTCAATCAAATCGGCTACCGCAGGTTTTTTCTCAGTTGCTCCCATAATTCACATTTCCATTCTCCGCTGCCGCCACGGTTTTTTATGATAAACGCCATGCGGCAATAAATGGCGCCCGTTTATACTCCCTCAAAGCAGCTTCCTGCCGCCCGTTTTTTTCTGTTTCTGCTGTTCGTAAAATCTCAAAAGCTCCTGCGTACC
>CAUABB010000086.1 GCA_958427155.1 uncultured Oscillospiraceae bacterium
TGGGGACAAGAAAAAATAAATATTTTTTTGTCGTGGACTTGACATAAGGGTGGCGCAGATAGTGATATTTGAAAGTGATATGCAGGTTTTCTTTGATAGTGCGGGAATGGTACTTCATGGAATTGACCGTCTGTATTTTCCCATTGGGAAGGGTATTCACCAGTTCCAAAGAGGAAATTTTGTTCCCGTCCGTATCTGTAATAAAGGTTTGATTCTGTTCCCGTTGTGCCGCAAGCTCTGTTTGTGCGCTGTCCCTTTGCTTTTTCAGTTCGATAAAATGTGCTTTCAAAGCGGGGGACATATACATCACGCGGCGGGCGTTCCGTGTTTTGAGAGGGACTAATTTAATCAGCCCCTCCTGATACTGCATTTGCCGGTCAATCAGGATTGAACCCTTTTCAATATCGACATTTTCCCATTTCAAACCGTAACACTCATTGATTCTAAGGCCGCAGTACCGCCCAAGTAAATAGGCGGTTTCGGCATTTGTGCCGGTAAAATACTGGTCTAACTGCGCGATTTCCTCCTTGCTGAAAGATACAATGTCGGTATCCTCGTCCACTTTCATTTTCGGCATATGGATTTTGGTATCTTTATTGATACAAAGCTTGTTATAGGCATCTACATCAAGATAATTGCGGGAATAGGCTTGCCCGAAAATCAGATAGAACATTTTCAAGAAGGATTCCACATACCGATAGGCGCGCCCTTCCGCATAATAGAGGAAAGACAGATAATCCTGTATTTCCGCAACGCTGATTTCATCGATGAAGCGGGAACCAAACCGCGTCTTTAAATGGTTTTTCCAAAGGCTGTCTTGCTTGCGTATAGTAGTGTAGGCTTTCCCGCTCCTGCCATGTTCGCAGTATTCCGCATAAACTTCTGAAACAGTCTTTCTTTCTATCGGTTTCGCAGAATTAACAGATTCATGGAGTGGGTATGCCGCACGCTCCTTCTTTAAAGCCGCTTTTCTTGCGGAGATTGCCTGTTTTTTTGTTTTCAAAGGGTTCCCAAATTCGTCTTTTGCCTTTCGGACTTCTTTCCTGTTCCCTTTATATGTGATTGTATATCGGTAAGACCAGTTCCCGTTTGGAAGCTGATACACACCGGTATCATTGTGCTTTGCCATAGTCTCTGTACCCCTTTCAAGTGGATAAAAAAGTGGATACTTTTGACTATTCCAATGTCATATTTTTTAAAAAAGTGGATATTCAAATTCCCTGCAAACCCGCATAAAATCTACACTTTCCGGCAATCTTGTTTCACGCCATCCATGACACTGTTCATGAAATGGCAAAAGACGAAGCTCGTCACGGATGCGGATTCCAGGGCCTGCTCAACCGTTATTTCGGCAAATAAAAAACGGCTTACGGCTTGAATTTTTTAAGGCACCTATCTTGTGATAGGGTGCCTTAATTTTTGCCCTTTTTCTGTATTTATTCTGTGATAATGCGGATGTTTATATTTTTCCCTTTCTAAAATCACTCTTAAAAATAAGGCGCGGGCGAGGGAATGGGCGAATGAAGATTTATCATAATATTTATATTAATACAGGCGATTGGCAATAATTGTTTTCAAGCGTTTTTATAAAAAGAAAAGGTATAAGGAAATTTTTGTTTTCCTTATACCTTTTTATTTGCCGTGATTTAAACGGTAATCAACCAGCATTTCTATCATTTTGTAGTCCGATTCCGTTAACTGCGAGATTTTACTCGTTAGATTATCGAAATCATTGCCGATGTGTTTGCCAGTCAAGATATAATCGGTGCTTGTTTTGAGTATATCGCACAACTTTAAGAGATTGTTGATTTTTATAGCTTTGTTTCCTCTCTCAATGTTGGAAATCATTTGGATCGATACATTCATACGCTCGGCAATTTGCTCCTGCGTTAATTTTAACTCTTTTCGCCGTTCGGCAATGCGAACGCCAATTTTTTTCAAATCTTCTGTTTTCATCTGTTCACCGCCCATCCTGTGGCTTTAGTATATGGTCTTTCAGATTAATTTATAAGCATCTAAAGATTTACATGATTAATCTTTAGATGTATAATAATGTAAAAATTATCCTGTGAAAGAGGTTGGGGTGATGAGATATTTTAATTTTATCAATTTTTTTAGAGATTTGTTTGAAAGAGCATTGACCGACCGGGAAAAACGGGATTACTTGGATAATGTTCCACAGTATTGCAGACAATGTGAGTTGTTAGGCATTTGCAGGGATAAAAACAACACTGGAAATGTCATCGGGGATGTATGGTGTTGAACTTTGAATAAAAGAGATACGGCGGGAAATGAAAGTTCCTTTATATTTCTTTTTTATCCCAAAATTCCGTCCGCAAGTTCATCCTGCCAATATCCGGCTTGGTGTGAGTGCGATATAAAAAACGCTTGTTAGGCGATTTCATGGCACTATATTCACGCTGTGGGTCCCAGAGCTTGTTGAATCGTTACTTTGGTAAATAGAAACAAGTTTTGTCCAAGTCAAATTTAATATAAGAGAGCAGAGCGTTCTTCCCTCTTTTTTGTTGCTATTGCTATTCTATACCTTTATTTAAGGATATCAATTATTCGGATACTTGATCGGCGTAGATGGTTGTATTATAATAAAACAATTAGAAAAGAGAGAGGGTGTTTGCTTTTGACTAAGAAAACTTGGAAAATAATCTGTATTGTTTCTGCGATCGTATTGCTGACTGTTGTTGGAGTTTTTGTTATGATGATATTATCAATATCATCAACACTTCAGCGGCCACATTTTGGAATTATCGGTGGAGCAGACTATCCAACTACTGGTTATGTGATTGATACGGTATTGTTTCATTCTCCCCTTTTTTACCCTTTTTTTATTGTTGGAATCTTGGCGATTCTTCTGCTTGTTGTTTCAGGCATTGTGCTTGTATATAAAAAGACTCACCCGTAAATTACTTTATAGAGTAAGATCCTGAAAATTAGTTTTTGCGTGGTGGCCTGAGCGATTATTTTGGTGGGTAAGCCTTTAAAAGTTGTTTGTTTTATAAAAAAGCAGCTGGATTTTAATTGAAATTCGGTTGCTTTATCATTTTTGAAAGAAAATTTTGGAATTTAGGAAGAAATTTGTCAAAACTTTCAAATTTTTAAACAAGTGTAATGCCAATTTTAACAAATTGTGAAAATCCCTCTTGACGTGACCCAGAACCGATAGTATAATAAGTACAATTGTTGGAGATGTTCGGAGTGATATTATGCAGAGCCCTCGTTTTTCAGGTGGTTTATCTGCTGAGAATGATGACTGCCTTGTATCGCTAAGCGTCGATGGCAATGAAGAAGCTATGGCAATTTTAATTGTGCGCTACTTGGGTGTAATTCATAAAATTGCGGCTCGTTTTACGGTAGATGGAATTGAACACGACGATTTTGTGCAGGAAGGAATGATCGGATTTTTAAGTGCGATTAGAACTTACAGCAGTGGTCATGGTTGTAGTTTTAATACTTATGCACGAATCTGTGTCCTTAATCGGGTCAAAAAGGCAGCGCAGTTTGCAAGTACCAATAAATATTCTCTGCTTTCAAAGGCGGTAAATTTGGATGATGCTGGGAAGAAACCTGCTCACGGTTTTGCGGTGAATCCGGAGCTGTTTGTAATAGAGCAGGAGACGTTTGACTGGTTTTCAAAGGAAATTGGCGAACATCTTTCTGAGAGAGAAAGAAAAATATTTCTTCTTTATCTGGAAGGGTATGAGCCTTCTCAAGTAGCGGAGAGATTGGGGCTTTCTGTTAAATCGGTTTACAATGCGCTTGGCCGGGTGCGTAGGAAGTTGAAATTGTTGTTTGAGGCAAACCAAAACGGGTAACCGTTTTGTATATATGGCCTGTTAGCTTAAAAACAGAGCGTTAAAAATAAAGGTGCCGGTGAAAGTCCGGTACGGGCCAAAAAATTTTTCCATTAGGAGAGTTCAAAATGTATCAAGACAAAACCCTTACCTGCAAAGACTGTGGCGCTGAATTTGTATTTACTGCTGGTGAGCAGGAATTCTACGCTGAAAAAGGTTTCGTGAACGAGCCTCAGAGATGTAAAGCTTGCCGCGACGCTCGTAAAAACGCATCCAGACAGGACAGAGAAATGTTTACTGCTGTTTGCGCTTCCTGCGGTGGAGAGGCTAAGGTTCCGTTCCAGCCCCGTGAAGATCGCCCGGTTTATTGCAGCGAATGCTACGCGAAAATGAGACAGGAGTAATCTTATCCGCGGTTCAATTTGCATGGCCGGTTGTTAGAGGCAGGGATTTTGTTTTGGTTTGCCGTATATAGCACCACAAGTGATTCAAGCGTTTAATATCCTGGCAAAATAAATTGAGGCAGATAAACAGCCGAAATTCTTCGGCTGTTTATTTTTTTCTCTTTTGTTTGATTTAATCAATATTTATATTTTAAACTAACTCTATCAAGAACTGAATAATGTACATGATCAAATAACTTGGTGAAGCAGAAAAGACTCCGTTTAGGTGAAAATTGAGATCCTGAAGTATGCCCTAAAAACCTTTCGGGTTTTGCGAAAAGCCTATTGCATAAACGAGGTAAAGCAGATATAATACAAGTAGAAATCCGCTGGAAAGGCTGTGTTAAAATGAAGGTTACAAAAGATTCGATTATTGGTGATATTTTAGATTATGATCGCACAACTGCAGAGTATTTTCTGGAAATCGGGATGCATTGCCTCGGATGTCCTTCATCTCGTGGAGAGACAATTGAGCAGGCTTGTATGGTCCACGGTAATGACTGCAATGAGCTGGTGGAAAAACTGAATCAGCACCTGGCTGAAAAATAAAATGCCTTAAAACGGTGTGCGGATGGTTGGTTCGCACACCGTTTTGACAAAGAGACGAATGATATGTTTAGGCGGTCTGCAAGATGAACTATTTCATTCACAGGATTTGTAGATTAGCAGAGTCTGCACTTGGACTGGATCAGTTGAGTGCTAACTTTAAGAAATTTGCCTGCATGTATTGCAGCTATTGCCTGTTCCAAAGTCTCGTCAGCGCTTATATTACGACATTGTTAATGCGTGTCGCCGGAAATGGCGATATCGTAATGTGGTACAATTTTTCCACCTGCTTTTTTCAGGGATGCGGAGTTGTGCTGGGCGTTGTAATGATGCGAAAAGGCAGCGTAAATCTGACGCTCCGAATTAGTATTTTGGGGTTTATCGCTCTTTATAGCGCGCTGCTGTTTTATATGGCGAGCGCCGATAAGGTTATGCTTTTGCTGGGGTTCCTTAACGGTATTTCGAACGGCTTTTACTGGCTGACTTACGCGGCTTATTTTTCGGCCTTTACGGAAGACAGGCGGCGGGATGTCGCTTTGGGCTTTATGGGTTTTGTCAACGGTGTCACCATTCTGGTTATGCCGGCCCTGTCCGGTTTTCTGATTGAAACAATCGGGAAAAAATTTGGAACCTTTGCGGGTTATATCGTGGTGTTCGGCCTTTCGTTTGCGATTGCGGTTGTCACCATCCTCTTATCTTTTCGGCTGCCCAAACAGGTGGGGCCTGTAGAGGAGAAAAAAACCTATTTCTGTCAGGCGTTGCGGACGATTTCCAAAGATGCCTGCTGGCGCTGTGGGATGGCCTGCGAAACGCTGCGCGGGATTCGGGACGGTACGTTTAATTTTTTGCTAAACCTCCTTCTGTTTGAGGTAATACAAAGTGAGACTCTGATTGGAATGAATAACCTGCTCGCGTCGGTTGGAACGATCATTTCGTTCTGGGTGGCAGGCAGAATCATAAGACCGGAAAACCGGGTAAAGTCGATGTTTGTGGGTAGTATTGTCCTTCTGGCGGCCTGCGGCCTTCCGGCGATTAGTCTGAATCCGGTAACGATTATGATTTTTGCGGTGGTTAACGCGTTTTTCAACACATTTGTTGTCAATCCGTCCAATGGAATTATGTTTTTGATCGTGCAGAAAAAGGCGGAGCCTAAAATGACAAATGAATATCTGTCAATTCGGGATGTTTTTCTGGTAGGCGGTAGGATGATCGGGATAGCCGTTCTTTTGGTTTTTCCGAAAGCTCAGTTTGGGTATGTAATCGCCATTGTTTTACTGACCCTTTCTCAGTTTGTTATGGTAGCGTTAAGCAGGCGTTCTACGCGCTTGCTGAAAAAATTGGATGAATCGTCTGATGAGGCGACCTCTTGATTGGACTTTGAGGACCGAAGAGACGTTATAATAAGTTTTAAAATCAGCGTGATGTGTGATAGGCGGGCTGCGATATGAAACACTTTCTTAGAAGATTCGGTGCCTTTTTGGAAGATAGTTTGGGTTTGAGCCAGCTGGGAGAAAAATTCAAAAAATTTGCGTCCATGCACTGCGCTTTCAACCTGTTTCAGGGGTTGGTCAGCGTTTATATCACAACCCTTCTGATGCGGGTTTCAGGGGATGGAGACATTGTAAAATGGTACAATCTCTTGAACTATCTGTTTAGCGGGCTGATGATGCCGGTAGCGGTTACAGTTATGCGCAAAA
>CAUABB010000087.1 GCA_958427155.1 uncultured Oscillospiraceae bacterium
CCCCCGACCTTTTGGTTCGTAGCCAAACACTCTATCCAGCTGAGCTACTGGCGCAAACGCATCTACTCTCAAGATGCTAAAATATAATACCACAAAAATATAGACTTGTCAACTCTTTCCCTTATTCCGTCACTATTTTTCTCTCCGCTTTTCCACTCTTCCAGCTATAAACGATAATGGCAATTCCCACCGGAAACAAAACAAGACTAATCCACTGAGAAGTGGAAAGCCCCCAGAAAAGTCCGCGTTCTGCATCATATCGATAATACTCCAGAACAAATCGCATCACTGCGTAACCGGCAAGATATGTCCCCGTTAAAACACCGCGGCGTTTGCAAAAACGGCTGAGCACCATCAGCAGGACAAACAGCACAATATTACAAGCGGCCTCTATCAACTGAACCGGTAAAAGTTTCACATGATGCGGAGCTGTTTCTGAAGCGTTAAATTCCAGTCCATATACCGACGGAACCCCATAACAGCAGCCCGCACAAAAACACCCGATCCGCCCAAAGGCATGGGCAAGTGGAACAGAAGGTATCAGCCCGTCCAACATAAAGAAAAACGGAATTTTGTAAAGTTTTACATACCACCAAATCATCAAAAGAGCTCCAAACAACCCGCCGTAAAAAACAAACCCGCCCCGGAGAATTGCAATCCAAACCTCCTGCGAAGCGAACAATCCCGGCTGTTCCACAAACAAAGGAATCAAAGTTACTAAATACAGGATTTTTCCCCCAACAATTAGGCCAATACAGGCAAAAAGGCAGGTATAGAAAACATCGTCTCGCTGAAGCCCAACTTTCTTCGCACGAAAAACCGCCAAAAGGATCGCCAACCCAAGACCGATAAAAATACAGGTTCCATACATGGGGAGCTGAAACCCAAATAAATTCAGATAAGGATACATGACAATCTCTCCATAAAAACAAGAAAGACAGAACCGTTTCCGGTTCTGTCTTTTTTAAGTACAGACTTAAGCCGCAGCCACTAAAGTAGCTCCGATAATTCCGGCACAGGCAACGCAGGCAATAAAGAAAATTCCGCAGAAGACCAAGCCGATGATCGAAAGAACCAGACCAGCGGTAGCCATTCCGCCCGGACATCTCTTCTTTGCCATAACGCCCAAGATAATCCCAATAATACCGGTGATTAGGCCGATAATAACCATCGGCCAAAACGCGAAAAGGCCAATAATTACCGACAAAATCGTGACGATTCCCAAAATTAAGGAACCAACTGCCAAGCCGTTGCTTTTGTTTTCCATCTAAACCTCTCCCATCAAAATAGACTCCTTTCAAATTATAAAAGAATTATGAATTTTTGTCAATGATTGTTTGAATAATTAATAAAAGCCGGGCAGATGCCCGGCTTTTTCCTTTTAGTCATTCAGATAGGCTTTTACCATCGCTCGCAGCAATTCGTCCCTGTCAATCCGGCGAATCAGACTACGCGCATTGTTGTGTGTTGTAATATATGTGGGGTCTTCTGATAAAATGTACCCGACGATCTGATTAATAGGATTATACCCTTTTTCTTTCAGCGCGTCATAAACGGTTGTAAGGATGTTTTTCATTTCATTTTCCTTGTCCTCATGAACGGAAAAAGTCATCGTTTTATCGTACATTTTGTTCGCCCTCCTTATTTGTCAAATCGTTGGTCTCCCGTATTACCTATCCTATCCTAACGTTTCCTTTTTATTCTAAAAAGACTAGCTCCGCAGTACAATTCCCATCTCTCCTAACGCCTTGAGAACGCGGCGGATAGAATTATCCGCTTCCTCATCGGTGAGAGTCCTTTCATAAGAACGCATTGAAATAGAGAATGAGAGGCTTTTCTTTCCTTCTCCCACCTGCTCGCCCCTGTAAACGTCAAACAGCGACACGCTTTCAAGCGATTTCCCAACCGCTTTTTTAATCACCTTTTCCACATCCATCATTGGAGTGGACTCATCGCAGACCACGCTGAGATCCCGTGTTGCTGCAGGGAATTTCGGCAGCGGACGATAGCTTCGTTCCGGAAGAAGCGCCGCGTACAGCTCTTTCACGGAAAGCCGGGCAATGTAACATTTCGCGCCAATTCCGTAATTTTCCAGAACTTTCGGGTGGATTTCTCCCACCGTCCCGATTTCTTTTCCACCCGCGGCAATCCTCGCACAGCGGCCGGGATGGAAAGACGGATCCTCTTTGCAGGGAATAAAGTCCGCTTCCGCAAGGTTCAGAGATCGGAAAAGCGTTTCCACCATTCCCTTCACCGTGTAAAAATCAGCTTTCGGCCCGTAAAGCCCAATTCCTAAAACCTTATTTTCATCCGGAAGCTGGTCGGGCGTAGTAGGGATATACTCCACACCCATCTCGAACAAATACGCCTGCGGCAAACGATTGTTGTAATTGCGGGAGAGAACCTCCATCAAAGAAGGAAGGATCGTGGTCCGCATAACACTGGTATCCTCCCCCAGAGGATTGATAATCTCTATCGACTTTCTCAAACTGCTGTCAGCTGGCAGAGAAATTTTATCATAATACTTCGGGCTAATAAAAGAGTAAGTCTGAATCTCATTACAGCCCATCGCCAACATTGTACGCAGAATCTTCCGCTCAAAAAGCTGTTCTGGAGTCAAACGGCCCTGCGCCGTACCCCGAATTGCCGTAACCGGAATTTTATCATAGCCATAAAACCGGGCGATTTCCTCGGCAATATCCGCTTTATGCTCAATATCAATCCGGAAGAAAGGAGAAACAACATCATCCCCATCCATTACAAAACCTATTGATTCAAGGATTTTAACCATCTCATCCCGGCTCAGCTCAATTCCCAGGAACCGGTTGATCCAGTCCGGCTCCAGTCGTACCCGTACCGGTGTCTCGTTGCTGTTGTCAACATCAATCACGCCGTCAACCACTTCTCCCGCTCCGAGCAACTCGACCAACTCACAGGCACGTAGAAGAGCATCCTCACAAAGTTTTGCACTTAACCCTTTTTCAAAACGGGCAGAAGACTCCGTGCGCAAGCCCAGCTTTTTCGCTGTTGTTCGGACAGAACTCCCCTTAAAGCTCGCGGATTCAAACACAACCGTATTGGTATCATCCATAATACCGCTGTATTCGCCGCCCATTACACCGGCTACAGCCGCAGGTTTTTTCGCGTCACAGATAACAAGCATTTTTTCCCCAAGATTGTGGACGGTCCCGTCAAGGGTTTCGATCGTTTCTCCCGGCTTGGCATTTCGAACAACAATCTGCCCGCCTTCCACGTATTTCAAATCAAATGCGTGCATCGGCTGACCATATTCCAGCATGACATAGTTTGTAATATCAACCAGGTTGTTGATTGGACGGACACCGGAAGCACGCAGACGTTCCCGCATCCAGCGAGGCGATGGCTCAATTTTAACGTTTTTAACAACTTTCGCCATATACCGCTTGCAGAGCTCCGGATTTTCCACCCGAACCTTCAAGTATTCTCCAATATCGCCACCTGTACCTTTTACCTGAGGCTTTGAAAGAGTGAACGGCAAGCCAAAAGTCGCCGCAGCCTCTCGTGCGAGGCCGGTAACTGCCAAACAATCCGGCCGGTTGGAGGTAATTTCAAACTCAACGGAAGTATCATTCAAACCAATTGCCGTATGGATATCCTCGCCAATTTCACAAGGTTCCTCTATAATGAAGATCCCGTCCTCAACGGCATAGGGAAAGTCGTGAACCGTAAGCCCCAACTCGTTTAAAGAACAGAGCATGCCGTTGCTCTCAACTCCCCGCAGCTTCCCTTTTTTAATTTTAACGCCGCCCGGTAAAATGGAGCCATCAAGGGCGACCGGAACAATCGCGCCGGAAAAAACATTGCTGGCACCAGTGACAATCTGAATTGGCTCTTCCTTACCAACATCAAGCATGCAAACAACCAGTTTATCAGCGTCTGGATGCTTTTCCACAGAGAGAATTTTGCCGACGACAACATTTGATATCTCGGCTCCTTCCAGCTCGTATCCTTCTACCTTAGAGCCGCTCATTGTCATTTTCTGGGCGAACTCGCGGGGAGGGACATCTATTTTTACATAATCGTTCAGCCATTTCATTGAAAGATTCATTAACGCGAACTCTCCTTCGTATCAAAATACAGGTTTTTCACCCGCAGATTAAAACTGTTTTAAAAACCGCAGATCATTCTCAAAGAAGAGCCGCAGGTCATCAATCCCAAAGCGGCGCATTACCACCCGTTCCAGGCCCATGCCAAACGCAAAACCGCTGTAAACCTCGGGATCAATCCCACAAGTTTTGAGGACCTTTGGATGAACCATACCGCAGCCCAGAAGTTCAATCCAGCCCTCACCCTTGCAAAGGCGACAGCCCTTCCCACCGCAGGCAAAACACTGCGTATCCATTTCAGCTGAAGGTTCGGTAAATGGAAAATGATGGGGGCGAAACCTGGTTTTTGCATCCTCCCCATAAAGCCGTTTCGCAAAAATTTCAAGTGTACCCTTCAGATCCGCCATCGTGACACCTTTGTCAACAATCAATCCCTCAATCTGGTGAAAGACCGGGGAATGGGTAGCATCCACCGCATCAGAGCGGTAAACCCGGCCGGGGGATATTACCCGAATCGGCGGCTTTTGCTTTTCCATTACCCGCACCTGAACTGGAGAGGTCTGGGTCCGTAGAAGGATATTATCCGTAATATAAAAAGTATCCTGGGTGTCGCGGGCAGGATGATCTTTTGGAAGATTAAGCGCTTCAAAGTTGTAGTAGTCGTACTCTACTTCAGGCCCTTCCGCAATATCAAACCCCATCCCCAGAAAAATCTCCTCAATTTCTTCTAGAACCAGGGAAAGCGGATGCATGGAGCCAAGTTCAAACGGCCGACCCGGCATCGTAACATCCAACCGTTCTTCCTCAAGTTGAGTGCTAAGCTGTTTTTCTTTCAGGACAGCTTTGTATTCCTCAATTTTACCCTCCAGCTCCTGGCGCACTTCATTGGCAAGCTGACCGATTACCGGCCGCTCCTCAGCAGAGAGTTTGCCCATCTGCTTAAGAATTCCCGTCAATTCTCCCTTTTTCCCCAGGACTTTTACGCGCAGATCTTCAAGCTCCCTGACAGTCTCACAAGCGTCAAGCTCGTCCAACGCCCGCTTTCTGATCTGTGCCAGCTGTTCCTTCATCTGTTTTGGTCACCTCATTTATTATGATCACACTGCCCTGTAACTTTAAACACTAAAACACTGACGAATAAAAAAACCCGCCATCTACCGCCGATTTGGGGTATTGACGAGAAATGGATAGCGGTCATTTCCAGGGCAATTTGCTGCCTATCATTATAGCAAATCTTTCGGTATGTTGCAAGGGCAATCTCATTGTATTTACACATTTTTTATGATATAATGTTCCCATCTTATCCGGTTCACAGGGATTTTTCCAAAACAAGACCGGTCCGGCGCAAAGGTTTACAATTTATTTCTTTTTCTCCACCTTTTTGCTGGTATTCTAAGTAGTGGTAATAGTGATAAAATTTTCAGTACGGGAGGCCTCTTGGCAGATGGATATTTATAAAGAACAGCTTGTGGTAAAAAAAGCCAACTCAAAAGATTGGATGAAAAGGATTCTGGTCCTTGTAGCCGCCGCGCTTTTAATTTTAGGAGGGGTTGCCCTACTTCCGATTTCTGGAGAACTCTGGTTTTTCCCAATTCTGATTGCCGGTATTGTTATTTATGCATTGTTTAAATATTATCCTCTCTTTTTTATTGAGTATGAGTATATTTTTACCAATGGGGAAATTGATATTGACAAAATCATGGGCAAACAGACTCGGAAACGCCTTGCTACAGTAGATGTAGAGACCTTTGAAGAATTTGGCCGGTACAATCCAGCTGAGCTTGAAGGGCGGGAATTCAGCACTCGTCTTTTCGCTTGCAGCTCCCCCACAGATCCCAACACTTACTATGCTGTTATGAATCACCCCAAATTTCAAAACCTTCTTGTCGTTTTCAATCCCAACGAAATAATCGTTGAAAGTATTAAAGAATATCTTCCAAGGACGGCGAAAGTCAATGTTTAAGGTGGGAATTGATCTTTGTCAGGTTAGCAGAATAAAAAACAGTCTTCAAAACCCTCGTTTTCTGACGAGGGTTTTTTCAGAACAGGAACGGGCATTTCTTTCTGCCCACGGAATGAATCCCGCTTCTGCTGCAGCTAATTTTGCGGCAAAAGAAGCATTTTCCAAGGCGCTCGGAACGGGCGTCCGTGGTTTTTCCCTCTGTGAGGTAAGTGTTCTGCGCCATAAAAACGGGGCTCCATACCTCTTGCTGAGCGGACAGGCGGAAAAGCTGGCCAAAGAACGAAATCTTTCTTTTTCCTTAAGTCTTACCCATGAGGGAGACACGGCCTGTGCTGTCGTCTGTGCCTGGGGAAAAAGCAGCAGTCTTCCCCCCATTCAACCCGAACGGGAAAAGAGGTTGAAAGAACGGTTTGGCTCTAACTTTTCAGGCGGAACTCTTTTAACA
>CAUABB010000088.1 GCA_958427155.1 uncultured Oscillospiraceae bacterium
ATTTTAAGCCATTTTAAGATTGTATGGCTGTCGTATTTTCCATCAAATGAGTACCGGGCAAGACGATAAATTTTTGCTGGAGGATATCCAAATCGAAGGAAGTAATAAAGAAAAAAGTCGTGAAGCTCATAGGGCCCTACAAGATCTTCTGTTTTTTGGGCAATTTCACCGTCTTTAGCAGGGAGAAGTTCCGGGCTGACAGGAGTATCTAGAATGTCCAGAAGTACTTGGCGCAGCTTTTCGTGATCAGCGCAATCAGCAGTATAGCGTACCAAATGCCGGACTAATGTTTTAGGAATAGAAGCATTTACGCCGTACATAGACATATGGTCACCGTTATAGGTGGCCCAGCCGAGGGCGAGTTCGGACAAGTCACCTGTTCCGACAACAAGACCGTTTGTCTGGTTTGCAATATCCATTAAAACCTGTGTTCTTTCCCGTGCCTGGCTGTTTTCAAAGACAACATCATGTTTGCCGCTGTCGTGTTCGATGTCCTTAAAGTGGAGAGAAACCGCTGGCCCGATATCAACGCAACGCAGTGTTACGCCAAGCTCTTGACAAAGAATTTCTGCGTTGTTTCTGGTTCGTTCGGTCGTTCCGAAGCAAGGCATTGTTACGGCAATAATATCCCTATGAGATCGTTTTAGTAGATCAATCGCTCGGACAGCTACAAGAAGGGCAAGACAAGAATCCAACCCACCAGAGATTCCGATTACGGCGGAATTACTGTGGGAATGCTCTAAACGCTTTTTTAAACCGGCAGCCTGCATGGAAAGAATTGCCTCACAACGTTCAGCGCGGTCCGCCGTATTGGAAGGGACAAAGGGAAATTGCGGAAAAGGTCGAGTAAGTGATGTCTCAGACAGCTTCATAGAAAACCAAATAGTTTGATAATCTTCCGGTGAAGAGGGGAAGGTATTCATCCGCCGGCGCTCATAGGCAAGACGGTCTACATCGATTTCACTTAGGATCAATCCGTTTTCAAACGCTTTTGTTTCATTCAGCAGGATACCGTTTTCTGCAATTAAATTATGGCCTGCGAAGACCAGATCCGTTGTAGACTCCCCATCTCCCGCGTCAGCATATAGGTATCCGCAGCTGAGCTTAGCCGATTGGCCGATGACAAGGTCACGGCGATACTGTTCTTTTCCGACAGTCTCATCACTTGCTGAAAGATTCCCAATTATAATGGCTCCCGCTGTGGCGTGAGAAATTGAAGGAGGAGATGGTACCCATAAATCTTCACATATTTCAATGGAAAAGGTGAAATTTTCGACTTCTTTGCAACGGAAAACCAGCTTGGTTCCAAAGGGAACTTCCGTATTTCCGATTACAGCTTTTTCAACAGTCGCCGGGGCAGGAGAAAAATGACGGAGTTCATAAAATTCACTGTAATTCGGAAGGTTGGTTTTGGGGATTATCCCTAGGATATTCCCGGAATACACAACAGCGGCGCAGTTATAAAGTTTTCCGTTGTGAACAACAGGAAGGCCAACGGAAGTCAAAATAGGCAGCCCTTTTGTTGTCTCGGCAATTTTTAAAAGTGCTTTTTCCGCGCTTCGAAGCAGCGTGGACTGCAAAAATAAATCACCGCAGGTGTATCCTGTTATACAGAGTTCTGGTAAAATTAGAAGCCTGACTTTCTTTTCTGAAGCTTCTTGAATCATTTTAATAATTGTCTCACAATTAAAACGGCAGTCTGCTACCCGGATTTCGGGAGTGCCAACCGCTACCTTTATAAATCCCTGCTGCATAAATTACTCCTAACCGCGTCCTGCCACCCGGAAAGGGGACGGCGCATGATGAATTGCTTTTATTATAAACCCGGAAACAGGTAAAATGCAATGAATAATCCTGGGGAAGAGAAGATTGTCCGACAAGTAAATCGTAAAAATTGAAAAGAAAAAAGAATATACAAAATAATACAAGAAAGTTTATTAAAAATATTAATTTTGTTTTCAGAAACTTTGTGTTATAATAAAAACAGAATTTTAGTATGGGGTTGTAAAAGCGTGACAGGTAAAGGAGGTTTTGTTATGGGATGGTTTGAAGCCAGTATTAACTATGCGTTTGCTGATGCAAACGGGGGAGAACGGGTTGACTGGGAAAATCGGGATTCTGTTTTAAACCAGGTAAAGAAAAATGGACTTAATCTTTCACGCGCTTCTAAGAAAATAAAAAACAACCGGGATGTTGTCCTTGCGGCAGTGCTCCAAAACGGGATGGCACTTAGGTATGCATCTGAAAAATGTCGGGCAGATCGTGAAATCGTTACAGTGGCTTTAGAGCAGACTCCTGACGCGTTTGAATTTGTTTCTCCAAAGTTACAGGCCCGTATCAGGTTTGTAGAAGGTAAACCCATTATTTCCGATTAAAAAGAAAAGTCCAGTGCGTAAGCACTGGACTTTTCTTTTTTAGAGGAAGACTTATTCGTCTTCAATTTTCATGGTTCTCATTTGCTTTTCAGTGATACCGTTTTTTTCTCCGTATCCGGTCCAATATTTTTCAGAGGCGCTGATAAACATTTTTTTGGAAAGGGGCATAGAAACCTTTAAAATCTCTGCCTTTCCGCTCTGTATTCTCTGAACCATTTTTTTGATTTTTCTCTTGACAAGGAATGCGAATGGGGTTGTCAAAATTGCTTCGCCTGACCCAACACAGAGAGTCATTCCATTGGGGAAACCGTTTTTTTCACAAAACAGACGTATTATTTCAACTGCGGTTTGATTTTGTTCTGGTTCAAGAAACCCACAATTAATTAAAACATGAACCACAGGTTTAGAGGTTATCGGAGAAGTCTCGAGTACCTTTAAAAAATTCATTAATGTAACCGGAAGTCCGTCAGCATATAAAGGAAAGACAAGTAGCAGGTGATCATACCGTCCTGCATTAGAGGCTACTTTTTCATGTTTTTTTTCTGTGACGTTATATTCATCCGCTGTTCCTTCCCAAAAGCTTTTCAAAATTTCAGCGTATTTTTTAGAATTGGACCGAGGAGCCCTGGGACTACCGTTTATAATTAACATGCTTCCCATTTTTGGACCTCCTCTAAAATTAATCTGTCAAGTTCGTTTTCTTCTACAAAATAAATTTTCCAGCTTTTGAAGGACATATTGTTTGCGTTGCGGCTCACAAGCTGTTGGAATAAATCCTGTTCCGCTTTCGAGTCAGCACCGTAGGCTAAGATGACCGCGTCTTTTTCTACGACATTTCTTTGTACATGGTGTGTTTCGTCATGATATAGACGCAGAAATGCTTGTTGTACTGGTATGGCCCGCTCTAACATGGTTTTCATGGGAATATCGTAAGAGCCACAGTAAATCCGGCTGACATAAAGCAATCTCTTGCTTTGGGCAATTAGCGGGTAAATTTTGACTGCATCATCGCGAATTACACATTTTCCAGGAGTTTTTACCCAACATCCGAAACATCCAACACAGTTTGATAGTTTTAATTCAGAAAGGGATATATATCTGTTTTCTGCTGTTTCCGGCAACGATGGAGGTAATGGGCGGTCGCTTAATAAAAGATTCAAATTTTTCACCTCTGTTTTCTGTTGTTTTTATGGTTGACGCAATTCTACCATTTATTCTAATAAAACGTCGGAAAATCTTGCTTCCAAATTGTTTTGAAAGCTGAGAAGATATGATGAATCCCTCATTTGGAGTCAAGAATCGTTCGAATTGCAGCTTCCCGTGCTTGAATTACACGATCACACCATATATCAAATTCTGGATCATCCTTTTGACATTCCGGGTGATTCATAATATATGCGATTGATTGTTTTACACCTTGATCAAATCGTATTTTTGCAGAAAAACCAGGAACCAACCGTTTGATTTTTGAGTTGTCAAAGACGAGGGAAAAAGCTTTATCTCCTAGCAGGCTGCTGGAAACATCAAATCCTCCGGCAGCAAGCAGAAATTCCGAGGAAACATGAACAGCGTTCAGTTCCACGCCAAGCACATCGGCTGTTATCTGATAAATTTGGTTCCATGTTAGGACTTCGTCAGACGTGATGTGAACAGCTTCGCCGATCGCATGAGGGTTTCCGATTAAGCCTGTAAACGCAGCGGCAAAATCACTGTTGTGGGTGACAGTCCAGAGAGAGGTACCATCGCCGTGAATAATAACGGGCTTTCCTTCCAACATTCGCTTGACAACGGCGTAAAAACCGTTTTTGCCCTGCAGGCCGAATGGAATTCTTCGTTCATCATAGGTGAGGCTCGGCCGTACAATTGTAATAGGGAATCCGTCTTCCCTGTAGTGTTTCCCAAGGAGGATCTCGCAGGAAATTTTATCCTGAGCATATTGAGAATATGGGTTTTTGTGAGGAATCCCTTCCGTGATAAGGTAATTGACAGGAGGCTTTTGATAAGTCATCGCTGTGCTGATAAAGATGTACTGGCGGGTTTTTCCAGAAAAAAGTCGAAAATCCCGCTCAACTTGTTCTGGCGTAAAGGCGATAAAATCGGCAACGCAGTCAAATGATAGATCCTTTAGTGCCTCGCGAGCGGCAGATTCGTCATGAATATCGCAGGAAATAAGTTTAACTGTTTCGGGAAGATCACTATTTCGATTCCCTCGGTTAATAAGCGTAAGATCTTCTCCCTGTTCCAGAAGCCGCTTGGTAACAGCCATGCTGATAGTCCCAGTTCCGCCGATTAAAAGAATTTTCATGACATTCCCTCTGTTTCTTTATTTTAATTTTATCACAAGGATATGATACATGGATTTAAAATAAAAATCAATAAAATTAGTTTAAGCATATAGGGTTTGATAAAAAAGCTCAGTTGATTTTTGGCGTTTATTGTATTATGATGACATTATAAATTAAGAATCAAAATGCAAGGCAAGGGGGGTGGCTTTAATGTCTCTTTCTCAGGAAAATGGTATTGATATCAAACGGATTAATCGCAATCGAATTTATAGGTTAATTTACCAAAGTGAGCGGATTTCAAAACAGGATATTTCTTATCGCCTTGGTATGAGTCTTCCTACTATTACTCAAAATCTTAAATATCTTCAAGAACAGGGATTGATAAGGGAGAATGGAACTTTTGAATCAACTGGTGGAAGAAAGGCAAGGGCAATTGTCTGCGTGATGGACGCACGGATTGCGTTAGGATTAGACATAACAAGAAATCATATCGGGATTGTAGCGGTGGACCTGAGGGGAAATATCATCAGGAATATTCGTGCCTCTCTCCGCTTTGAAGCAGATGAAGACTATTTTCAGAGAGTGGGGGCCTTACTTCGGGAGTTTGTTGAAGCTTTAGAAGTACCAAAAGAGCGGATTCTTGGTGTGGGAATTTCTGTTCCTGGTATCCTTTCAGAAGATCATCAGACAGTAGTTTACGCGACTGTTTTGGGATTTACCGGAGGAACTCTGGAGCGGTTCTCTAGATATATTCCATATCCCTGTGTGATGTGTAATGATGCAAATGCTGCGGGAAATGCTGAAATGTGGAATGAACAGAAACATGGAAATATTATTTACCTTTCACTCAGCAATACCGTAGGTGGGTCCGTTTTTGTGGATAATCATCTGTATACGGGAGATCATCAGCGGGGTGGAGAGTTCGGCCATATGACGATTGTACCTGGAGGAAAACTTTGCTACTGTGGAAAGGAAGGCTGCGTAGACGCTTACTGCTCTGTGAGAGCGTTGCTGGACGGTCTTTCCCCAAATCTTACTGATTTTTTTGAACGGCTTAGAAGAGGAGAACCAGCGATTTGCAGACGTTTTGAAGAATATAAGAAACATTTGACAGTTACCTGTAATAATTTGAGGATGGCGTTTGACTGTGAGATCATTCTGGGAGGCTATTTGGGGGGGTATTTAGAAGAACACCTTGAATCTCTTAGGGAAGTGCTCAAAAACCTGAATACATTCGAGGAGTATGGCGGATATATTCGAGTTTGTCATTATCGGTTAGAGGCAGCTGCAGTAGGCGCAGCGCTTCTGCATGTCAGTCCTTTTTTGGCTCAGATTTAATCAGATTTTGTAGCCTTGGACGTCAAAAAAATTATTGCTGTTTTGTCTAAAACAACGAATCTTTTTGAGCGTTTGATTATTCATAAAATTCACCTTGACTTTTTGAGGACAGGGCGGTATTCTTTAATTGAAAATACCTGTAAATCTATTTTACAAAAGTGGTTTCAAAAAGTGTTATAATAATTTATCTAACAGGTAAATAAAGTGATCAGGAGGGCTTGTAAATGGAAAATAAAGCGGTTTTTATGACAGGGCTGGAACAAATGGAGATGCGCGATGTTCCGTACCCAACTCCAAAGGAAAAACAGGTTGTTGTTAAGCTTGAGTACG
>CAUABB010000089.1 GCA_958427155.1 uncultured Oscillospiraceae bacterium
TTTTGTTCCTATCTATTATAAGAAAATATGTATCGGTTGTCAAGTATTTCAATAATTCGTTTTTAAAACGGGTAGCAAGGGTTTATACAAGATAATTGCTATTACAGCACTACAAAGTCCTTTGATAAAAGTAAAAGGCATATTAAAGATCCAAAGAGCGTCTAAAATAGAGTTGATTCCAGGATTAATCGCCTGATACATTCCAAGCACCGCTTCCTCCGGAAGGAAATTATAATATACCGGATAAATAACAAAATAGTTTGATGCAACACTGAATAAGGCCATAATAATGGCTCCAATCAATGAGCCAACGATTGCGTTTTTATAACTTTTGTTTTTACGGCACAAAAACCCTGCCGGAAGTACAAAAAAGACGCCTAAAAGAAAGTTAGACAATTCTCCCACTCCACCGGTCGTGCTGAAAAACAGATTCACTAAATTTTTCACAAGACAAACGACTACTCCTGAGACAGGCCCAAGCGTAATGGACGCGAATAAAGCAGGCAGCTCAGAAAAATCCATCTTGATAAAACTTGGCATCAACGGTACGTTAAAACTCAAAAACATCAACACCGATGATACGGCCGCGAGCATAGCGGTAATGGTTAAACGCCTAACATTAAATTTTTGCTGGTTCATTTTGAACTCCCCCATTAATAAAATAATATTCAATTAATAGAGGCTGTTTTGGAAAAACAAAAGCCCTCAGAAATAATCTGAGGGCGCGCGAAAACAAAAGATGTTCCCGTTTCTTTCATCCGGACTATACCGTCGGTTCTGGAATCACACCAGAATCAGCCAAGAGGCGCGTGGACTAAAGTGTTATTACCTATTACCACCGGTGGAGAATTTCACTCCGCCCCGAAACAGACAACTATTAATTTAAAAAATATAAATCAAACACGCCTGACGTTATCAAAACATTTTCAGCACATCGCCCCGTCAGGCAAAGAATAATTACTCTTTACAATCACATTCCCCATGATCATGTCCGCAATCACAGGTTTCAATCTCATCTAGGTCAAACTCCAAATGCTCGCCACAGTTCGGACAGGAAATCTCACCTTCATCGAGCATCTCTTCATCAAGGCAAATTGTGTCGCCACAAGTAGGGCAGACCACCTCATAATACTCTTCCTCAAAATCCTCGTCATCAGCTTCATCATCCAGATCATAGTAATCGTCTTCCAGTTCTCCCAGATCCTCGTCGATGATAGAAACCAACTCCTCGAGCTCTCCCTGATTTTCTTCAAGGTCAGTAATAGCTAAAGCAATTTCATCCAAAGTATCGATAATGGCATCGAAAACTTTAGCCTCCTTAGAATCCTCGTCAAAAGACAATCCTTTCAAAAGGCCACGCAAATAAGCAACTTTTTCAGCGATATTCATGGGACATGCCTCCTTAAAATAATTTTAAAACAGGATATCAGATACCAATGAGTATCGGCATCCTTATAAAAATTATGCACGCTCCATGTACTCACCTGTTCTGGTATCTACACGGATCATATCTCCTTCATTGACAAAAAGCGGCACACGAATTTCAGCACCAGTTTCAAGAGTAGCCGGTTTTGTTGCATTGGTCGCAGTATCGCCTTTAAAACCAGGATCAGTCTGAGTAACCTGAAGTTCTACAAAATTCGGCGGTTCAATTCCAAAAACATTTCCCTTATAAGAGAGTACCTTACAGACCATGTTTTCCTTAACAAAACGGAAACTGTCTCCCAGCTTGGACTCATCAATCGGGATTAACTCGTATGTTTCGGAATCCATAAAATAATAAAGATTGCCATCCTTGTAAGAATACTCCATATCTTTTCTTTCAACAAAAGCATTTTCAAATTTTTCAGTTGGGTTAAATGTCCGCTCAGTTACAGCGCCGGAAATAACATTTCTAATTTTAGTGCGGACAAACGCAGCTCCCTTTCCGGGTTTTACATGCTGAAATTCAATTACCTGATAAACATTTCCGTCCATATCAAACGTAATGCCATTCCTGAATTCGCCTGCAGATATCATAGATAAACCTCCGTCATCTTTCTATTTCTTATGTTCCTATTCTACCCTAAATATCCAATAATTACAAGTATAAAATGCAAGACACTAAACGATTTCCACCGATTTTTTCAGAAATTACAAAATCAATAGTTCTTTCGGACTTTTGGTAAAATTCTCAAAACCATTTTCGGTAATAGCAACCACGTCTTCAATTCTGACGCCAAATTTTTCCGGAAGATAAATTCCGGGTTCAACCGAAAGTACCATTCCCGGTTTCAACACCGTTAAATCACTCATATTAAAAGCTGGCGATTCGTGAATCTCAACCCCCAGGCTATGACCCAATCCGTGGCCGAAAAGACCCTCATAACCGCATTCTGCAATATATTCCCGCGCTACCCGGTCAACTTCCATACAGACGGCACCGGGACGAATTATATTCAGCGCTTTTCGTTGCGCTTCTAAAACAGTTTCATAAACATGCCGTTGTTCCTCTACAACTTTTCCAACCGCAACGGTACGCGTCATATCGCTTCTGTACCCGTCCAGCATTGCCCCGAAATCCATCGTAATGAAGTCGCCACGTTCTACTTTTTTATCAGAAGGGGTCCCGTGGGGCATGGAAGAATTTGTACCAGAAACCACAATCGTGTCAAACGCGAAGCCATCTGCACCAAGCAGCTTCATGTCATATTCCATCCGTGCTGCAATTTCTTTTTCTGTCATTCCAGGCTCGATAAAGCTACAGATTTTTTCGAATACTGCATCGGTAATCTTTTGTGCCTGTCTCATTTTTTCGATCTCATCCAGTGATTTTACACTTCTCATAGCGGACAAGCCACTATCAAAACGATTGGAACGAATAATTTCAATTTCGGGAAATAATTTCTGATAACGGGAATACTCCCTGAGGGTCATAAAAGAAGTTTCCACAGCCAAAGTTTTAACTTTCCATCTCGTAAAATACATTTCCAGTTGTTTTGCAACCGAGGTCAACAAGACAATTTTACATCCTTTAAAAGCTTTTTCCGCTTTTTCTGTATAACGAGAATCCACTAAAAACACTGCGTCTTTTCTGGTCAAAAGAAGAATACCGGCCGTAGAAGAAAAGTGAAGCAAATACTGCCTTGCTACAGAAGAAGTAATCAAGACAGCATCAATCCCATCCGGGATCAGTTTAGACGCTCGGTGAAGTTGATCTGTACAATCCCACATCAATATCCCTCTTTTCTATAAAAGCGGTTTTAACCCATCTAGGGCAAGAAGGTAGCTGTATTTTCCAAATCCTGCAATCTGTCCAACACATACTGGCGCAATTACGGAATGGTGACGAAACTCCTCGCGTTTATAAATATTGGATAAATGCACCTCGATACAGGGAATTTTAAGCAAGGCAATCGCATCGCGAATCGCATAGCTGTAATGGGTATAGGCACCTGCATTAATAATAACGCCGTCACATTCACTTCGGATTTCATGAATTTTATCAATAATTGCTCCTTCATGGTTCGACTGAAACGTTTCACAATCCATTCCCAGCTCATTTGCATATGACACAATCATCTTGTTGATGTCAGCAAGGGTTTCTTTTCCATAAATATTGGTTTCACGTTCTCCGGTCATATTAATATTCGGTCCATGAATAACAATAATCTTTTTATGCATTCAGAAACTCCCCTTTCTTAAGCTTCGAGATATTTTTGATAAAGCGTCATCATCTTCCTTGCATCTTCCGCCTGAGTTCCGGCCGATTCACAAATAAAAACCGGTGAAAGTCCTTTTTTAGCTATCAACTCTGCAAGGGGCTCAAAATCCGGCCCATAAACTGTATCCGCAAAAGTCAAATGACGCTTTTCCCCACCATTGCTGGTATATTCAATTTTACTGAAATGAGAATGGAATCGTTTTAACCGGTCAATTCCAAGGCGGTTTTCGATCTGATCTAAAATTTTCGAAAAACTTTCAGGCGAATTAACTCCACCAAAAGTCCTGGCATTCAGGTGACCAAAATCAATACACGGAATCAATCGTTCATCCAGCTCACAAAGAGAAAGAACTTCATCCAGGTTTCCAAGTTGATTGACTTTACCCATAGTTTCAGGGCAAAAGGAAATATCACCCAATCCCTCTTCATCCATTGCCTTTAAGCAACGCAAAACTGTATCTTTTGCAAGGTCTAGTGCCTCTTCCCGGGTCATTTTTCCACACGATCCAGAATGAACAATCACTCTGGTAGCGCCAATCTGTTTTGCTGCACGTGCGCTCTGTAAGACATAGTCGATACTGTTATCACGTTTTTCCTTTTCTACACTGGAAAGAGAAATATAATAGGGCGAATGTAATGAAAGTTGAATTCCGCTTGCTGCTGCATTTACCTTTAATCTTTCTGCAACTTGTGCATTAACACGTACTCCATGTCCACACTGATACTCATAGGCATTTAGTCCAAATTGTACAAGATACTCTGGTACTTGGTCATTGCGTTTAAACCCCATTTCTGAAAAGCTTAAAGAGTTTCCCGCTGGCCCAAAAAATGCGCTCATCTACTTTCCCCCTTGATACGGCTTCGATTCCTGTACCTGCGTTCCCATCTTCGCTTGATCCGAAACAATAGTGATTGTTCCAATTCAAACGGTTCAACAAGGATTGTTGTCATCCGTTGTAAATTTCCACCCACGATATCTGTTAAAATTTGATCCCCTATCATAACTGCCTTTGAAGGCTTAACTCCCATACGTTTACAAGCCTTCCGAATTCCAAGTCCAAAAGGTTTGCAGCTAAAATATACAAAATCAAGTCCTAAAAGCTTCGCAAAGGGAGCTACACGTTCTTTAGTGTTATTTGATACAATCATTATGGAAATACCAGACTTTTTTAAATTTTGAATCCACTCTAAAATTCCCTCTGCAGGCTCTGGATTTCCATAAATCGCCAATGTATTATCAACATCAAGAAGTACGGCATATAAGTTTTTTCCTAGTAAAAATTCCGGCGTCACGTCCAGAGCAGACTGGAGAGAATAGTCCGGCATAAAAATTGACATCGCTTTCCCCCGTTTTACACTGTAACAAAAAAGCGAGCACATTCGCGCTCGCTTCCCTGTAAAATTAAGTCGTTCTTATTTGAACTTACGCTTACGTGCAGCCTCTGATTTTTTCTTGCGCTTTACAGAAGGTTTCTCGTAATGCTCTCTTTTCCGAACTTCAGCCAAAACGCCTGCTTTTGCACAAGATCTTTTAAATCTTCTCAAAGCGCTGTCCAAAGACTCGTTATCCTTCACTCTGATTTCTGACACTTTCTATTCCCTCCCTTTGCCCCTAAGGCAGAGGTTCAAAACAAAATTCATGAATTTATTATACTATGAGCGCACACTGCCTGTCAAGACCTAAAATAAAAATCAAAACACAGCTTACTATTTTGCTACAATATTCACAAGCTTACCAGGAACATAAATTTCTTTAAGCACCGATTTACCGTCAATAGAAGCCGAAACCTCATCCTTTGCGGCTGAAATTGCCTCCTCTTTTGTGCAGCTCGCAGAAACCGTAACCTTGCCACGCAGCTTCCCATTCACCTGAACCGCAAGTTCTACCGTATCCTCAACACATTCTGCTTCATCATAGGAAGGCCACTCGCTCTGTGTAACCATTCCACCAAAGTTCATTTTCTCAAACAATTCTTCCGTGATATGCGGGGCAAACGGATTTAAAAGAATTAAAAAGTCCTTAAATTCTCTACGATTAATCGTTTTTACCGAGGTAATTTGATTCAAAAGAGTCATCATCGCCGCAATCGCAGTGTTAAACTTCAGATTTTCGATATCCTCTGTAACCTTTTTAATCGTTTTATGCATAGCGGACCGCAGTTCTTCACGATATTCATTGCCATCCACAACGCAGTCCTGAAGTGCCCAAACACGGTCAAGAAAACGTTTACATCCCTTAATGCTTGCAGAACTCCACGGAGCACTTTTTTCGAAATCGCCGATAAACATTTCATATAACCTCATGGTATCTGCGCCATATTCCTTGACAATTTCATCCGGGTTTACGACGTTGCCACGAGACTTACTCATTTTTTCACCGTTTTCGCCCAAGATCATGCCATGGCTAGTTCTTTTTGCGTAAGGTTCCTTTGTGCCAACAACACCAATATCATAAAGGAATTTATGCCAGAACCTAGAATAAAGCAGATGAAGAGTTGTATGCTCCATCCCACCGTTATACCAATCAACCGGAAGCCAATAATCAAGCGCTTCTTTAGAAGCAATTGCATTTGGATTATGTGGGTCACAGTAACGAAGAAAATACCA
>CAUABB010000090.1 GCA_958427155.1 uncultured Oscillospiraceae bacterium
AAACCGCTCTCCGGGGGAATCCAGACGGAGATGTAACTCTTACCCTGCGGGTGGTAGCCGCCGCTCGGCTTCTACTTCCCCATGCGAATCTGCCCTCTACCACTGCGGTCAATGTTAAAGGGGGGCTGACAAACGCTTTAAACTGTGGCGCAAATGTCATCATGCAAAAAGCAACGCCTTATAAATACCGAAACTTGTACGATATTTACCCAGGACGAGATAGCAAAAATATTCCGCTCAAAGAGCAGCTTGAAGGTTTACGGGCACAGCTGTCGGAACTGGGCAGGACAATTTACAAAAATGGAGATGCATAATTATGTCAGCAATTAAATATGACCCAAAATCCTCCGTCGCGGAGGAATTTATCAACGACCAGGAAATCCTGGACACTATCGAATACGCAAAGGCGAATAAGTCAAACCGTGAACTAATTTTTTCCCTAATTGAGCGGGCAAAAGACTGTAAGGGCCTAACCCACAGGGAGGCCGCGGTATTGCTTGAATGCGATATTCCGGAGGCAAATGAGGCAATGAAAGAGGTCGCGATGGCCATTAAACAGCGGCTGTATGGTAATCGAATTGTCATGTTCGCTCCCCTCTACCTGTCCAACTATTGTGTCAACGGCTGTACCTACTGCCCTTATCATTATAAAAATAAACATATCCCCCGCAAAAAGTTAACCCAAGAGGAAATTAAACGTGAGGTCATCGCCTTGCAGGATATGGGGCATAAGCGACTTGCGATCGAGTCCGGCGAGGATCCCGTTAATAATCCAATCGAATATATTCTTGAGAGCATCAAAACCATTTATAGTATTAAGCATAAAAATGGAGCCATCCGCCGAGTCAACGTCAACATTGCGGCGACAACAGTGGAAAATTACAGAAAACTGAAAGAAGCCGGAATTGGTACCTATATTCTGTTCCAGGAGACCTACAATAAGAAAAATTATGAGATTCTCCATCCCACCGGCCCGAAGCACAACTACGCCTATCATACCGAGGCGATGGACCGCGCCATGGAGGGAGGAATTGATGACGTTGGAATCGGTGTTCTGTTTGGACTTGAAATGTATCGTTATGACTTTGTAGGACTTTTGATGCACGCAGAACACCTGGAAGCGGCAAAGGGGGTTGGCCCGCACACCATCAGTGTCCCCCGTATCTGTCCGGCGGACGATATTGACAAAGCGGATTTTAAAAACGCCGTACCGGATGAAATGTTTGAAAAAATTGTTACTGTCATCCGAATTGCTGTCCCCTATACCGGAATGATTATCTCCACCCGGGAGTCCAAAGCAACCCGTGAAAAGGTATTGAAGCTTGGTATTTCCCAAATTAGCGGTGGCTCTCGCACCAGTGTAGGTGGATATGTGGAGCCGGAGCCGGAGGATGAGAACTCCGCTCAGTTCGACATCAGCGACACCCGCACCCTTGATCAGGTAGTAGGCTGGCTGATCGATTTGGGCTACATTCCAAGCTTCTGCACCGCCTGTTACAGGGAAGGAAGAACTGGCGATCGATTCATGCAGCTTTGCAAATCGGGACAGATTGCCAACTGCTGTCAGCCAAATGCCTTGATGACTTTGCGGGAATATCTGGATGATTACGCATCAGAAGAAACCCGAAAGAAAGGACTTGCGCTCATGCAGACCGAAGTGGAAAAAATCCCGAACGAAAAAGTTCGCGCAATTGCGAAAGAATATATTAACGCTATTGACAGTGGAAAACGAGATTTCCGCTTCTAATACCGAATCTCTTTGATGGAGGTATTTTATGCCATCTTTAAACGAAACCCCAAATGCCAACCGGATGCAGATCGCCTTCTTCGGCAGAACCAACAGCGGAAAATCGACACTGATCAACACACTGACCGGGCAACAGATTTCGTTGGTTTCTCCTGTCTCCGGAACGACAACCGATCCGGTGCGAAAAGCAATGGAGCTTCTTCCCATTGGTCCAGTTACCTTAACGGATACTGCAGGGCTTGACGATACAAGTGAACTTGGCCCTCAACGGATTCAAAAAACGGTTGAACTGATCGGCAAAACCGATCTTGCCGTTCTGGTAATTTCTTCCTTGCAGACTGACCTTCTACTGGAACAGGAATATCTTAAAAAATTTAAGGAAGCTAAAACACCCGTGATTGCCGTTTTCAACCTGTTTGAAGGCAAAGAGCCTCAAAGCGGTTTTCCCGAAAGCCTGGATATTCCCTTTCTGATCGTTGACTGCCGGAACAATGCCGAAATGTCAAAAGTGAAAACGATGATCATAGAGCACGCAAACTATGATTTTGAAAATCAATCTATCTGTGGCGATCTGGTCAAAGCAGGAGATCTGGTCATCCTTGTAATGCCACAAGATATTCAAGCGCCGAAGGGGCGACTAATTCTACCACAGGTACAAGTTACACGCGATCTACTTGACTTGAAGTGTCGGGTCGTCAGCGTTGTGACAAATGATCTGGAACCGATGCTAAATCTCCTTAAAAACCCTCCTGATCTAGTAATTACTGATTCTCAGGTTTTTGGAATCGTAAATAAAGTACTTCCACCCGAAATTCGACTGACCTCCTTTTCTATCTTGATGGCAAAATATAAAGGAGATATCAATGAAATGGTACAAGGTGCCAGAGCCATAGCAGCCTTGAAACCAACAGATCGGGTCTTAATTATGGAAGCCTGTACCCATCATGCTCTTAAGGGAGATATCGCGAGAGAAAAACTTCCTGCTTTGCTTCGTAAACGGGTTGGAGAAGGATTGACGGTCGATGTGTTTAGTGGAACCGGTTTTCCGAAAAATATCAAAAATTACAAGTTAGTCATTCACTGTGGTGGTTGTATGCTAAACCGAAAAGGGATGCTCACGAAAACAGCAATGGCAGTTCAGGCTGGTGTGCCAATTACTAATTTTGGTACGGCAATCGCCTATTTAAATGGAATTCTTGAAAGAGTTGTTTATTAAAAAGAAGAGGGATTGTTAACAATCCCTCTTCTTTTTTACTTTTTATTATAAAAATCAATTTTTTTCTGTAGATAAATCTTTCTTAGCCGCCTAATCCTCGTTTTAATTTTTCTGCATTTTGAATATTTTAGGAATTGACTATTTTTTTTAAAATGATAAAATGATAAAAGAAAAAGCGAACCCTGTTCCCTTAGGTTCGCTTTCCTCTTTGAAAATAGTTTGTATGTATAAGAATAACTAATTGTGTGATGTTTACTGCTACATGATTGGATTGTACCAAAACGTTCTATTAGGATTGTTCAAAAAAACAAGGATAGATAATAAAAGGTAGGATGATCGGAAGTTTCATAAAACAAGTTGGTATGTAGTATAACGGTTGCTGATCACATAGAAATCAAACTATTTTCCCCAATAAACCAGTGCTTTACTTACTCGTTTATTATGGTATAATAATAACAGATTGATTTAATTATTTCTTATACTATTATAGAAAAATATAATACAATCCTGTCAATTTGGAGGAACCAAATGAAAAAAATTACTAAGCGTTTCGAGCGCAAGCATGGAACGCCAGATTTCCCGGTCCGTGTTCATCCTCTGAGTAGTATTGGATGTGAAGGTGTCACTTTTTGTAACTGGCATAGTGACTATGAAATTATCTATGTTATGAAGGGTGAATTAGAGTTTCATGTCGACGCACTTCACACCATTTTAAAAGCTGGACAATGCGCCATTGTAGGAAGCGAGCGGATTCATCATCTGCGATATAAAACTTCGTCTCCTGACGAACAATACCTCTGTGAAGCCTATATCATCTGGTTTGATCCCAACATTCTTAATCTTATGGGAAGCGAACGATGTCAAAAACAGTTTATTACACCTCTACTTGGTGGAAAATACCATATTAGTGAGGTTATCTGCAACAATACACCGGGTGAACAACGGATTCTGAACAGTGTTGTCAATATTCACAGTCTTTTTATTGACCAACCTTTTGGCTACGAATTAAAGGTCATTTCAGAGCTGTTAAATATTATGTACGAAGTGGTAAGTAATCACTTGTATCATCCCAGTCCGGGATTGCCTGCTACTCCTGCCTATGAACAGAGTGAGCGGCTCAAACGGGTTTTCACCTATATCGATGAGCATTATAATGAACGAATTTATGTCTCTGATCTTGCCAATGTCCTCAACATGAGCACCGACAACTTTTTCAAATATTTCAAAGAATTTACCCAGATGACTCCAACTGAATATATCAATCACTATCGAATTGGCCAGGCGGAGTCTCTTTTAAAGGCTACCGATCTTCCGGTAACTGACATCTCTCTCTCAACTGGTTTTGAAAATGTAAGCTATTTTATTAAAACCTTCAAAAAGTATCTCGGCCTTACCCCAAATCGTTATCGTAAAACCTATGCGGTAACGGAACCCTTGGAGGATGAGGAGGATACGGTTGAAGAAGGTGCGTAACTCTAAACAAATAAGCCGGCAGCTTTTGCTGCCGGCTTTTTATAATTAACCATTACCTTTCAAAAATGTTTGATATTCCTGTTTTTTTACCTCTAGAAATGCAGAAAGTTTTGAAAGATAATCCATCGTTTCTCTCGAGAATCCATGTTCGACCAGTTCAGCTTCTTCTAAGGAACCATTTCCCATTCCTCCTTTTAACAGAAAAAGGAACTTCCAAACTGTTCTATGCCGCCATAAAAGATATTTACCCATTTCTTCCCCTTGTTCCGTCATAGAAATTACTCCATATTTCCGGTACTCAATTAATCCCAAATGAGCAAGACGGTGGAGCATTCTAGAAACGGAAGGTGGCTGTACATTTAGCCATTCGGCCAACTCTACCGCACGCACCGAGCCGTCTTCATGAATCCGGCGAAAGATCATTTCCAGATAATCTTCTAAAGAAGGCGTAAGATGATCCTTGTGCTGTTCCAAAAGCTGGTACCCCCGAACTGTATAAAATCCTCCTACATCTGTTTCATCCATCTTTTCACCACCTTTCTCTTTTCCTCTATCAGTATATGTCACCAATTCTGTCGAAAATACATATATTAGCTTAGGGAAACTTTGTTACCCGAAGCTACATTTATTTAAAAAAGGAGTTTGTTTTCCATGGATCATGATATTTCCCAACCTTTAAATACATTGCCGATTGGAAAAGTTGGTACCGTTTCCGCACTTGTTTCACACGACTCTGAACGTCGTCGAATGCTTGATCTAGGTCTTGTCAAAGGAACACAGGTGACAGCTCTTCAAAAAAGCCCCTCCGGAGATCCTGTAGCCTATTTTATTCGTGGAGCTGTCATCGCCCTGCGAAAAGAAGACGCAAGTAAAATCCTAATTCGCTGCCTTGCCTAAGGTAACAGTGCAATATTATAAAAAGGCAGGTAAACCTTTACCGCGGCTCCTGCCTTTTATCTTTTAACGAGGTGAACAGCAATATGGGTTTAACCAGAAAATCCACAGGGGCTGCAGTAGACGGTTCCGAACTTATAATTAAACGAAACACCTCTGACGATAGGATTATCGCTCTGGCCGGAAATCCAAACGTCGGAAAAAGTACTGTTTTCAATGCTCTGACCGGAATGAAACAACACACCGGAAACTGGCCGGGAAAAACCGTATCCAACGCACAGGGGGAATATTTTCGCGGTGGGAAACGCTTTATTATGGTTGATATTCCCGGTACATATTCTTTGATGGCCAGTTCAGTTGAAGAGGAGGTTGCACGGGATTTTATCTGTTTCGGTTCTCCAGACACCACTGTTATCGTCGCCGACGCCACCTGTCTTGAACGCAACCTTAACCTCATCCTTCAAACGCTGGAAATCACTGATCGAGTTGTAGTCTGCGTTAATCTTCTGGATGAAGCAAAAAAGAAAAATATCCGGATTGATCTGGATGAATTGTCCCTCCAACTTGGCGTTCCGGTAGTAGGCACCAGTGCCCGCAGTGGAAAAGGGCTGGAAGAACTAATGGATGAAGTAGAAAAAGTTTCATACGGGATTCAGAAAACTTTTCCTCCCAGGCTTGACTATGGTCCGGAAATTGAAAAAGCGGTTGAAACCCTTCTTCCCCTTATTTCTTCTGAAGTCAAAAATCTTCCGGCACGTTGGGTTTGTTTAAAACTTTTAGATTTAGAGCCAACTTTGCAGGATTCTCTTGCAAAATTTTTAGGAAAAGATCTTGCCCAAGAGGATGAAATACAGAAAACTATTTCTGAGATTTGGAGCCAATTTCAAGAAAAACAAATTACTAAAGATTCTTTTCGTGATCAAATCGTTTCCAAAATCGTAGATAGGGCTGAG
>CAUABB010000091.1 GCA_958427155.1 uncultured Oscillospiraceae bacterium
TTCGTTTTGCGCTATATTATCGGTTAATGTATCACCTATTTCATATGGCTTCATAAACCATAAAATCGGCTCAAACAACGGCCTTAAATTGCCTATTTTCCATCCGGACCATTTTTCTTCATTAAAAATATCTTTTCTCTTTCTAAAAACCACAGATACATTTTGAGCTCTATGGGCTGCCGAGTCTTTTTGCCAGGCAATCATATCCTTAAAAATAAATCCAACATCTTCCAAAGCACAGATGCATCTGTGAGCATATCGGCGTCCGGCAAAAACAAAACAGCTGGCTCCTGGTTTAAGAACTCTTAGCCATTCAGAAGACCATTTTGAGCACCACTGGTAATATTCCAGAGGGATTTTTTTATCCGCTTCTGACCAACCGTTTAACGGCTTTCCTCTTGTTCTGAAAAGGACGCTTTTTTCTTGAGCCGGACTTTTTCCCAGTAGAGCCGAGTTGGTGTTGCTGTGTAGAATGTCCCATTCATCATAGGAAATACCGTAAGGAATATCCGAAAGTATTAAATGAACAGAATTATCGTCAATCTTTTTTATTTCCTGAATAGAGTCACCACAGATTACTTTTCCCATTTTACTCTTCCTTTAAAGCGAAGCAATAAGTTTCAATCGTTAAAATTTATTCTAATGTTTTCTTGTTTTTTAATAATTCGGCTATTGACTCATTGCTTGACAGGTTCCCAGTTGCACTTTTTCCATATCAAGATATACAAATTTATAGACTGCCTCTGAAAATTTTACGACTGCAAATAAACCATAAATTTCTTTTATAAAACGACTGAAGTTTAAAAACTTATTTTTTATTATATCATATGTTTGGGTTTTATCAATTATTGTCTCTTTATGAAGCATAGTCTGTATATAATAAAACTCTGATAATCTGGTAAATAAGGGCGTTTGTGAAAAATAAAAAGAATTCCGTACAGAAGCGCAGCCTTTTTGTCTGCTTTGAGGGTGTTTTCTGAAACAAATTTGTGGTATAATAATCAGGAATCAAAAAGTAGAGATGGATCTTTCTGGATTTTGCCTGCTAATATCCTGTTTGAAAAGCTGGACGCAGATGTTTGATTTGTGTTTGCAGAATAGGATTTCATAATTAAGAAAGAGCTTATTTGATATTTGGAGGTGACATGATGAATCCCGACCCGTACAGTCGATTGTGTAATAAGAATATAGTGGGCGGGAGCAGTGCGCCAAAGTGTTTCTTCCGTCCCTAGAAAGGAAGAAACAAATGATTAAGATTTTTAAAACAGTTGACAATAAGCTTGTAAGAGTAAATAGCTTAACAGAAGGCTGCTGGATTTCAGTGGTGAGTCCGACGGAAGAGGAAATTAATTACCTGATAAGCGAAGTCGGCGCAGAGTCTGATTTTGTTCGTGCTGCGCTTGACGAGGAGGAATCTTCCCGAATCGAAAATGAAGAGGGTCAGACCCTTGTAATTGTAGATACTCCGATGGCTCAGAAAGAAACAGAAAAAAATACGATTTTATATACCACCATGCCAATTGGGATGATTTTGACGGAAAGAAATGTTATTTCGGTTTGTGTGGAAGAAACGCCTGTGATCACTGAATTTGAAAATGGAATCATTAAAAATGTCCAGACTCATCTTAAAACTCGTTTCCTCTTAATGATGCTTTTACGAGTAGCTACTAAATACTTGCAGTTTTTAAAACAGATTGATAAGCTTTCCAATATGGTAGAACGACAACTTCATCGTTCCCTTCGGAATAAAGAACTCATTCAGCTTCTAGGAATGGAGAAATCTCTGGTTTATTTTTCTACTTCTTTAAAGTCCAATGAAATTACCTTGGAAAAAATTCTTCGTGGTAGAGTGATTAAACTTTATGATGAAGATCAGGATTTGCTGGAAGATGTTCTGATTGAAGTAAAACAGGCAATTGAAATGTCGAATATTTATTCGAGTATCCTTTCAGGAACGATGGATGCATTTGCCTCTGTCATTTCCAATAATTTGAATATTGTAATGAAAGTATTGACTTCTATTACGATTTTAATGGCGATCCCCACAATGATATCCAGCTTTTACGGGATGAATGTCGAGGGCCTTCCTGTGCCATATTTTTGGTTCCCGTTGGCACTTTCGCTTGTAGCAACTGCTGTTGTGGCAGTTATTTTGATAAAAAAGAATATGTTTAGCTCTAAATAGATGAAATAATGGCAGAAATTAATTTCTGCCATTATTTTGTTGAACTTAACAAAATTGTTAGAAACTTTTTGTGTGTTTTATTTTTCTTAAATGATTGATTTCTTGTTTGATTTGATGTTAAATAATATTGTTTGAACACATCTTTTAAAATAATCAGAAACGAGGAATATGAAATGAAACGCTCAAAAATCAACCAAGTAATTGAAGAAGGAATCAAATTTATTGAAGAAATGCATTTTAGCCTTCCGGATTTTGCTTATTGGAAGCCGGAGGATTTTAAAGGAAAACGCGCTGAGTATGATGAAGTGTTTACTAATATGCTCGGATGGGATGTAACGGATTTTGGATATGATGATTTCGAAAAGGTAGGTTTATTGATTTTTACAATCCGTAATGGTAGTATCAAACATCCGGAACAATATCCAAAACCGTATTGTGAGAAATACCTGATTGTGGAGGAAGGTCAGAAATTGGCTCCTCATTATCATTACCAGAAAATGGAGGATATTATTAATCGCGCAGGTGGAACGGCAGTTATCAGCCTTTGGGAGAAAGATGAGAATGACCGGTTTTCTGATAAGCCGATTACAGTAACCCTTGACGGGCGGAAAGTTACCCTCCCCGCGGGAAGTGCTGTAGAGTTGAAACCTGGTCAAAGTATCACCTTGATTCCGGGTCAGTATCATGAAATTTCCTGCAAACCTGGGAGCGGAAAACTTCTTTTAGGAGAGGTTTCTACTGTTAATGATGATAATATTGACAATCATTTTCTGGATGCTTCAGACCGGATTCCTGAAATTGAAGAGGACGTTGCACCGGCTTACTTAATCTTTAAAGATTATCCTGATTATGTTGATTAAACGTGAAAAATTTTACTGATTTAATTCTTTAATAGGTTTTGTTGAAAAGAATTACACCTAAAACAGGATGGAAGATATATTCTTCCATCCTGTTTTAGGTGTAATTCTTTTTATATATCATTCTGCTAATCTTGTTTTTTATTTGCACTATCTTATTGTTTATATTTTGTCTCGTTTCCTTTTTTCTTTAAAGGCAAAATACATTTCAGTGATTGAATGGAAAAATTCATCCAAATCATCAGAAGAAAGGCTGCCTTCAAAAAATTTCCGACATTCTGAAAGAAAAGCTTCTGTTCGGTTTGTTTTAGATGAATCTATTTCTTTAACCTGCATTACAAATATTTCGTCGTCGTTTACCAAATCATTGAGTGATATCCCAAGATAAGCAGCCAATTTGATAGCCAAATCCAGTCTTGGCATTGTTTCCTCTCTTTCCCAAAGGCCGACTGTCCTGTCGGATATCTTTAAAGCTTTGGCAATATCGGTTTGAAGTAGGCCGTATTGCTCACGATATCTTCTTAAATTTTCTGCAAATCCCATATATTTCACCACACAAAATAAATTTTGTATTGACACAAAAACAATATTGTGATATAGTAAGCTTAAACAAAAAAATAATTGTCTTATAGTGTATCACAGGAAAATAATTTTGTCAACAGAAGATGCTTTAAAAATATAATTTTCGTAAAACCATAAGGCGTTTTAAAAATACAGGAAGAGTAAAGTAATGGATAAAACAGATATCTTTATTTTATAAAGAAGCTGGCAGATTAAGTGAAGACAACAGAGCGTAGTCCTGTTTTAAAAACGAGAGGAGTTGTTTACGAAATTGATAAAATAGATCAAGGTGGTGAAAGATGAATTTTGACAAGAAGCGGGAACGACGCCGCAGAGAACTAGCTTGGCATGAAATAGAACAGATGCTTCGTCGTTATCCGGGAGAATGCGGAGTGTGCTTTGTGCGCAGAGCGACTGCAGAGGAATTAGAGCGAGCCTGTCGCATAGGAAAAAAGGACAGTTATGAAAAATGATTTTTAAATCAATATCTGCTGTTCGGAAATGAAAAAGTGAGAGGCCGTCTGTATTCAATTAGATCTATCAGGAGAAATCAAGAAAGAATAGATCGTATTTAGTATAAAATAAATTTTTGGGTGATTCGTCAAAAAACTTAAGTTTAAAATGATCCTCTAAAATTTGTTTATTTTAATTTGATGTGCATATGGCTCTCCACATCATTCCATTTGACGGGATAGCCAGCACCGTGTGAACAAAAAATTGAATCTGGAGAATTTTCAAGATCTCTTTCAGGATCATATTTTCTTTTATTAATGACCTCTTCTGTATTATGACAAGGCTCATATCCGTCAAAACGCAGAGTAATAATACCGCTGCCTTTGGTGAGGACGGAAAAATCCTGTGGATAATCCATGAGATTAACTGCCGGAGCGCGTCCGCGGATCACAACTGTATCTTCCGATAGCTCCGGAGAATTACAGAAAGCATTTAATCTTTGAAGATCTGATA
This sequence comes from uncultured Oscillospiraceae bacterium, assembly GCA_958427155.1. GTDB lineage: Bacteria > Bacillota > Clostridia > Oscillospirales > Ruminococcaceae > Metaruminococcus_A. The sequence goes on from CAUABB010000091.1 coordinate 4,570, forward strand.
AAATTCGACCGGTAAGGGATGGGTTAGCTTGAATATTAAAAGCGAGAAATGGCTCCAATAAAATATTGTCTGCTTTCATAAGGCCCTGACGAATTGCTCGGTACGTAGCTTCTCGGAAGTCACCGCCTTCTGTATGTTTTAAATGAGCACGGCCAGCTGTCAAAGTAATTTGTACATCGGTTAGGGGAGAACCTGTTAATACACCACGATGCTCTTTTTCGAAAACATGGGTACGGATCAGGTTTTGCCAGTTTTCCGAGAGATCATCTGTAGAGCAGATGCTTTGAAATGTGATCCCGCTACCCCGCCTTCCGGGCTCAAGACGAAGGTGAACTTCTGCATAATGCCTGAGAGGTTCAAAGTGTCCGCAACCGTTTACAGGTTTGGAAATTGTTTCGCGGTAAAGGATTTGACAGGGACCAAATGAAATCTGTTGCCCAAATCGTTTTTCAAACTGATGAGCCAAAACCTCCAGTTGAATCGGTCCCATCACATGAATCTTAATTTCCTGTAATTCTTCGTTCCATTCTATCCCAAGAAGCGGCTCTTCATCCTCCAAAATTTTAAAATAACCAAGTATGGTTCTGGCAGGAATGGAGGAATCAAAAAGAACGCGCGAAGATAGAAGTGGTTGTATAGAGGGCAGGGAAGTTGACTCCCCACCGATTCGTTCTCCTGGTTTCAAGCTGGACAATCCTGTGACGCCACAAAGCATACCCGGTTCAGCAACTTTGACAGGGGAAAATTTTCCTGCATGGTAGCAGCGCAATTCGTCAACTTTTTCTGTAAGGATACTGCTCTTTGAAAGATAATCAACTGATGCTTTTGGAAAAAGGGTCCCGTTTAAAATTTTTAAGAAAACGACTCGTCCGCCGTTTCTATCGTGGCGTACTTTATAAGCAAGTGCCTCTAAGGGAGCTTGGGAATTGCCGTGGTAGATAGGTGCGAGAAGAGAAAGTAAAGAAAGCAACGACTCAACTCCTTCTCCGTTCAGAGCCGCTCCATAAAGAGCTGGAAACATTTTGCATTCGGCGGTAAGGCGTCGGGTTGTGTTCAGCCAAAAGGCAGGATCATATTGGTCTGAAAGATATTGTTCAAGAAGTTGGTCATTCAGCCCAGCAAGCCCTTCCTGTAGAATGGGAGAAAAAGTTCCTTCTTCCCCAAAATTCTCAGTAAAATTCAAAATGGGCGCCTTCCATTTTTGAACGATTGTTTCTAAAATGTGCTTAGGGTCCGCTCCAGGACGATCTGTTTTGTTGAGAAAAAGAAAAGTTGGAATTTTTCGTTCGCGTAAAAGTTTCCAAATAGTTTCCGTATGGCTTTGGATTCCTTCTATACAGCTGATCATTAAGATTGCACAATCTAGTATTTGAAGACACCGTTCCATTTCTCCGGAAAAATCAGCATGTCCGGGGGTGTCTACCAGTTGAAAAGTCCTTCTGCCCATTTTAAAGATTGCTTGGTCGGAAAAAACGGTGATTCCTCGCTCACGTTCAATTGCTTCATGATCTAAAAAAGCATTTTTTTGATCAACTCGTCCAAGCGTTCTTAAAACGCCGGTTCGATAAAGCATCTGTTCGGAAAGAGTTGTTTTGCCTGCGTCTACATGGGCCAGAATACCAAGTGTTGTATACAAGGAAGAGATCCTCCTCAATTTAACGATTTAACAGTACTATA
>CAUABB010000092.1 GCA_958427155.1 uncultured Oscillospiraceae bacterium
TGAGGAATAGCCTTCAACATAATCTCGTCAAGGATATAAAGTCTTGCTTTTCTTGTCTTTTCAAAAGCTTCTTTAATAATCGCAGGAGTAAGACCGTCAACCTTGATATCAACCTGAATCGCAGTAATACCCTTATGAGTACCGCCGACTTTAAAGTCCATATCACCAAAGAAATCTTCCAGGCCCTGAATATCAACCATTGTCATCCAACGGTCGCCTTCTGTAATCAGTCCACAGGAAATACCTGCAACCGGAGCTTTAATCGGAACGCCCGCGTCCATCAAGGACAACGTAGAAGCACAAATAGACCCCTGAGAGGTTGAACCGTTAGAAGAAAGAACCTCAGATACCACACGAATCGCATAAGGGAATTCCTCAACCGGCGGGATTACCGGAAGAAGCGCGCGTTCCGCCAATGCGCCGTGACCAATCTCACGCCGTCCCGGCCCACGGCTCGGACGGGTTTCACCAACTGAGTAAGAAGGAAAATTGTACTGATGCATGTAACGCTTCTCTTCGTCCTCATCAATGCCGTCAAGCATCTGCGCATCGCGAACCGGTCCAAGGGTCGTCACAGACAATACCTGTGTCTGCCCACGGGTAAACAGCGCAGAACCATGCACGCGCGGCAGTAACGCAACTTCAGCATCAAGCGGACGAATTTCATCCATTTTCCGTCCATCAACACGCTTACCTTCATCAAGTAACCAGCGCCGCACGACAAATTTTTGAAGCTTGTACATACACTCGTCGATAATACCGACGTTTTCTTCCCCAACTTTTTCATCGAATTCAGCGTGAACTTCATCAATCACCGGTTGCAGACGCTCTTCACGAATATTTTTATCATTAGTATCAAGCGCATAACGGACCTTTTCGATTGCAAACGCCTTGACTTCTTCAAAAAGCACCTCATCAACTTCCTGAGATTCAAAAGCAAATTTTTCTTTACCGATTTCTTTCTGAATATCAGCGATAAAGGCGACCATCTTTTTGATTTCCTCATGAGCCGTCATGATACATTTCAGCATAAGGTCTTCTGGTACCTCATTGGCTCCAGCTTCAATCATGACAACTTTCTGCGCGGTTCCCGCAACAGTCAAGTTCAGGTCAGATTTTGCTCGCTGCTCTACATTAGGATTAAGAATAATCTCACCGTCAACCAAGCCGACATTCACACCGGCAATCGGTCCATTCCACGGGATATCCGAAATAGAAAGAGCAACTGAAGTACCAATCATTCCACAGATTTCTGGGGAATTGTCAATATCACTTGCCAGAACGGTCATAACAACCGAAACATCATTCCGCATATCTTTCGGGAAAAATGGACGGATCGGACGGTCAACACAACGAGAAGCAAGAATCGCTTTCTCACTGGGACGAGACTCCCTTTTCATAAAAGAACCCGGAATTTTCCCAACCGAATAGAGTTTTTCCTCAAAATCTACCGAAAGTGGGAAAAAATCAATATCCGGACGCGGCTTTGCGGAAGCGGTTACGTTAACCATAACGACCGTTTCGCCGTAACGAATCCAACAGGAGCCGTTCGCCAGCTCGCTGGTTTTGCCGGTTTCAACAATCAATTCGCGCCCGGCATACACGGTTTTAAAAGTTTTAGCTTGTCTTGCCATCTGTTACCTCCTGCACATTACACACGGCAACGGATTTAGCATTAAATCAAGCGTCCTGTTAAAAATACAGGGCGTTTGATTTAGTGCTAATTTCCACTTGCCATATGCGTTAAATAAAATACCAAAAGGCAGATGGAAAAACCACCTGCCTTAAAGTCACTTTTACTTACGAATACCAAGTTTCGCAATAATCGCACGATAACGCTCAACATCCTTTTTCATCAAATAGTTGAGCAAGTTACGGCGATGACCAACCATTTTAAGCAGACCGCGGCGGGAATGATGATCCTGTTTATGAACCTTCAAATGCTCGGTCAAATCGTTAATTCTCTTGGTGAGAATCGCAATTTGAACTTCCGGGGAACCGGTATCATGGTCGTGAAGCTGGTTATTCGTAATAACCTCTGTTTTTTCTTCTTTTCTCAGCATAACTACACCTCATTTAAAATTTTACCAGTGACTGAGCACCTGGGAAAAGGTGTTTCCCCTTTGGGGCATACTCCCAAGGCAAGGTACACGGTACGTCTTTTCCAGACTTATTTATTATATCAGCTTTGCAAAATTTTGTAAAGTCTTAAGCCCGGGATTTTATAAATTTATTTTTCAGCCATTCGCTGCTTGAAAAATAAGCAAGCGCAAAGCCAAAAAGCAGCACCAGTACAGAAACGCCTCCCTGCCAATCAAAAGAAAAGCCGGGATAGAGCTCAAAAAGAGAGCCAAGCAGCAATCCAAGAATTCCGAAATAGGTTTCCTGAGGGAACTTTTTAATCAGCAAATCAATCAGTTTCGCGCCAATTAACAACCCCGCAATAATCCCAAGGCCCGCTGGAATCCCAATCGGAAGCACAATTCCTAAAAAAGTGTCCATATGAAAGGGCAGAAGCATAGAAATAGCGCCTGTAACAATCGGATAGATTCCAAGAAGGACCATAACAAATGACCCGCTGACTCCCGGGATAATCATGGCAATCGCGGCAATCAGGCCGCCAAAAAACAAAAGAGCAATCATTCCAATATCAATCTGCAATGTGTTGATATTTACTTTTGTCTCTTCCGCAGAAGTAAAGGCAATAACAATCAGGAGTACCAACATTAAAACAAAAGCGATAATCGAGCCAGGGCGAATTTTCCTCGCCTCAATTTTTCCGTCATTTTTCTGGAACGCAGAGCGGCAGACAAGGGGAACACTTCCAAGTATCAGACCGATAAAGAAAAAATTTGTAATCATTGGATAATTGTCCAACATAAAAGTAATCCCTTTACTAAAAGCAAGGATTCCCAGCGCTGCCCCAATTAAAATTGGCAACAAATAAAGAATATTTTTTTTAATATTTTTTCGAAAATTACTGATAGCGTCTACAATTTTATCAAAAGCATTCAGAATTACCATCATAGTTCCGCCGCTCACGCCCGGAATAATATTCGCCACGCCAATGATAGCGCCCACTATAACATTTTTTATAAAACTCATTTTCACTTCCTCCATAAACGCTATCAGTTTACCACAGAATCCCCCGATTCACAAGAATCATTTTTCTAATTTATGCAAACTTTACAAATTCCCATTCCGTCCATGACATTCCTCATATTTCTTTTTAGTAGCAAGCCCGCCTCTGATATGACGTTCTTCCTTATTTATTTTCAGCACTTCCGCTACTTCTTTATACAACTGTGGATTTACTTTTTTTAATCTTTCTGTAACATCTTTATGCACCGTACTTTTGCTTACCCCAAATTTTTTTGCCGTGCTTCGCACCGTCGCTTTCTGTGAAATCAGATACTCTGCCAGTTCCACACTTCTGTCTTCCAAAAAGTGCCTATCTTTCAACCGTGACACCTCCAAATTGGGTTTTGTCCTAGTAATTTGTATGTCACAGCTAAAACTCTTATGAAAATTTTAAAAACAATTTTTACCTTTCCAGCAAAATAAAGAGACATAGCAAACGGGTAAAATGGGGAATAAAAAAGAAAGACGGAGAAACGAATCTCCGCCCTAAACCAATGTCATAATTCAATTATAAACTTCATTTTATCTCAGATATATCTTTTACCAAAAACTTATTTTTCACAAAGCGGAAAAGATACCCGAATTTCTGTTCCTTCCCCCAAGGTGCTGTGAAGGAACAAGCTTGCTCCATGCTGTTCCGCAATATGCTTGACAATCGCAAGGCCAAGACCGGTTCCACCAGTTTCTTTAGAGCGACTTTTATCCACTCGGTAAAACCGTTCGAAAATACGTTTTTGATGCTCCAAAGGAATTCCAATACCATTGTCTTTGATTGAAAGAACAGCTTGATTATCTTCCTGATAGAGCCGCACCCAAACTTTTCCTCCTTTTCGGTTATACCGAATAGCGTTGTCACAAAGATTTGTCACAAGCTCTTCCATCTGGGCAGGATCGGCAAGAATTTTCAAAGGCTCTCCCGTGACTGTCAAAGTGACTTCTGCACGTTCAGCAGCGGTTTGTAGCCGATCGCAGCATCCCTGAATAATTGGCAAAAATTCAACTGGTTCCAATTTTCGATTAGGAGTTTCATCAAGTTCTGAAAGCATGATAATATCCCCGATCAGGTTGAGGAGCCGAGCCGATTCAGCGTGAATCTTTGAAGCAAATTTTTGAATATCTCCAGGCTTTGCCATTCCATTCTCAATCAATTCCGCGAAGCCAGAAATTGAAGTAAGCGGTGTTTTCAACTCATGAGAAACATTTGCCGTAAACTCACGGCGCATCTGTTCAAGTTCACTCTTTTCAGTGATATCAAGAATCAAACAAATTAAGCCGATTTCTTTCTTTTCTACTTCCACACGACTTGCAATAATCTGAAGGCGACGACCTTCAATTGAAATCTCTGTCGTACCATGTCCCAATTCAGCAGCTCGATCTACACAAGCCAAAAATGTTTGATTGCGAGAGAAGTAAAGAAGACTTTGACCGGTATATTGATCCCCGCTTTCTCCCATCAACCGTACAGCGCTCTCATTAATCGAAAGAATTCTTTTCTCCATATCAAGCAAAAGGAAGCCTTCGGTCATATTACTGGTTAAAGCCTGTACCTTCTCCTGTTCCTGACGCAAATCCTCCAACTGCTTGCGGATTAGCCCGTTCTGTGAATGAATGGTACGGGAAAACGGGATCAACTCTTCATACACCGTATTTTCTTCAATAGCTTCCATATCGGCGGCCATTGCGTCAATTGGCGCCACGATACGCCTGGTTAAAAATCCCGCCAGGAAGAAACAGAGCAGAAGGATTGCTGCCGCTAACAAAAGTAAGAACGGAAGTGCAGAAAAGAAGACTGCAAAAATATTGCTTGATTCCCTAGCAATACGAAGGACCTGCCCATTTTCAAGAAGCTTAGCGTAATAGTATACATCACGATGAATGGTATCCGAATGACGAACCGCTGTCCCTTCCCCGTTTTTAAGCGCATCCTCAAATTCCGGTCTTGTGCTGTGGTTATCCATACTGTCTTTGTCCGCGTTGGTGTCGTAAATAACATCTCCATCCGCAGAAATCAGTGTAATTCGGAATCCTGAACTTTTAAAGCGATTTAAATCTTGCGGCTGATCTAAAAGTTGGTAACTTTCCGCAAGGATAATGCCATCTGTTTTTAAATCATAAAAAACCTGATTCTGGAACGACTGATAATAAACCGCCATTGTCAGCACCGCAGTCAGAATCAGCGCAATCACTCCGGTCAAACAAAGCCAGAGATGAATTCTTCGTTTCATACATACACTCCCAAAGGGTTTTTATTTAGGAAAGTTAAGCGTTAATCGGCAAGTTTATAGCCGACATTTCTAACAGTTTTAATCATCATCCCGCATTCTCCAAGCTTTTGACGAAGAGTTTTAATGTGCATATCTACCGTCCTGCTTTCGCCCTCATAGTCAAATCCCCAAACCCGTTCCATAATTTTATCCCGAGAAAGTACGATTCCGTAGTTGAGCATCAACAACTTGAGCAGCTCATACTCTTTATATGTGAGCTCTCTGGAATCTCCGTTCACAGTCACAAGATGTCTGCTGTCATCCAATTGAATTCTGCCAGCAGACAAAATCTCCTGACGTTTAGGAGAAGTACGGCGCAGCAGAGCTTTAACACGTGAAATAAGTTCCATTACACCAAAGGGTTTGGTCATATAATCATCAGCACCGGAATCCAAACCTTTGACCTTATCAAGTTCCGATGTTTTTGCCGTTACCATAATAACTGGAACATCCTTAAGATCAGGCTGCTCTCTGATTCGCTTGAGAATACTCAAACCGTCTTCATATGGCAACATAATATCCAAAAGAACCAGTTCCGGGATCGTGTCGGAGCAGGCCTCAAAAAAGCTCTCTCCATTTTCAAAACAAGCAGCGTGAAATCCACTGGACTGAAGCGCATAACATTCAAGTTCCCGGATATTGGCATCGTCTTCCACAATGTAGATCATCTAAAAACTCCTTACATTTCCGGATCGGTCAAATAACACGTGCATCCTTGTGAATTCCGGTAATTGAAAAGATCACCCACTCAGCTATATTGGTAGCGTGATCCCCAATCCGCTCAAAATATTTCGCAACCATTA
>CAUABB010000093.1 GCA_958427155.1 uncultured Oscillospiraceae bacterium
ACTTCTGAATCCGTAACGGAAGGACATCCGGATAAAATCTGTGATCAAATTTCTGATGCAATTCTGGATGCGTTATTGGAGCAGGACCCAATGTCCCGTGTTGCATGCGAAACAACAACGACAACTGGAATCGTAAATGTAATGGGTGAAATTACCACAAAGGCCTATGTTGATATTCCCAAAATTGCTCGTAAGGTCGTCCTTGATATTGGTTATGATCGTGCGAAATATGGTTTTGACGGAAATACATGTGCTGTTGTTACATCAATCGATGAACAGTCTGGCGATATTGCAATGGGTGTTAACAAGGCGCTGGAAGTTCGAGATGGCTCCGAGGAAGATACCGATTCTACCGGTGCTGGTGATCAGGGAATGATGTTTGGTTACGCTTGTGACGAGACACCAGAATTGATGCCGATGCCTATTTCATTGGCTCATAAGCTTGCTCTTCGTCTGACCGAAGTCCGTAAAAATGGTACTCTTCCGTACCTTCGTCCGGACGGAAAAACACAGGTGACGGTAGAGTATATAGACGGCGTTCCTAAACGGGTAGACACGGTTGTTGTTTCTTCTCAACACAGTGACGCGGTATCTTTGGAACAGATTCGTTCCGATATCATTGAACATGTCATTCTTCCAGTTGTACCAGCAGGACTTTTGGATTCTGACACGAAATATTATGTAAATCCGACTGGTCGGTTTGTTATTGGTGGACCACAGGGAGATAGCGGACTGACCGGACGGAAAATTATAGTTGATACCTATGGCGGCTATGCTCGTCACGGAGGCGGTGCTTTTTCCGGTAAAGATCCGACTAAAGTTGATCGCAGTGCGGCTTATGCGGCGCGTTGGGTTGCTAAAAACGTAGTAGCTGCTGGACTTGCTAAGAAATGTGAAGTTGAGCTTGCTTATGCGATTGGTGTTGCTCATCCGGTTTCTGTTATGGTGGATAGTTTTGGAACTGGGGTAGTATCGGACGAAAAACTCGCAGAAGCTGTCACAAAGGTTTTTGACCTCCGTCCTGCTGCGATTATCCGTCAACTTGACCTGAGGAAACCGATTTATCGAAAACTTGCTGCTTATGGGCATATGGGACGAGAAGATTTGGGGGTTTCTTGGGAAAAAACTGACAAAGTAGAAGAGTTAAAAGCAGCAATTAAATAAGGTTATGAACGAGGAGACTATTTTACGGTCTCCTCGTTTTATTTTTAGCAAGATTTTAAGAGTGCTATTTACCACAATAGAATAAGAACTGTTTTTCCTTTTTTACATAGAATAAAGGGAGAGATGATAAAGGCGGGGTAATTATGGAGTGGTTTTTTTTCTCTTCAATGACGATATCGTTTCTATTTCTCTTTTCTATTATATTTTTTTTACTTCTTCCGTTTTTTCAATTTTCTTCCGCAAAGGAAAAAAGACGAGAAATTAGTATTTTACCTGTTGGGCAGGAAAGTGAGTACTTGGAGAGGACTATAGACACGCTTCTTCGTGAGAGCCGTAAAAAGCATTCAGACGGATATTTTTATATTTTTCTGGTGAATTGTGGTGCTGATGAGGAAACAGAAAAACTATGTCTGTGTCTCTGCAGACGTTGGAAAGATGTTGTTTTATATTATTCGCAGATAAGCATTGCTGAAAAGGCTATAAGTGAGTTGTTAATTGCAAATAACATTGAATTTTAGTATAATAAAAGGAACAATTAAAATGGGAAGGGATTCAATGCAACAAGATTTAGAAGAACTTTGCGGCTCTGTAGAGGATATTATTTACCGTAATGCCGATACGGGTTTTGCGGTTATTGATCTTGGGGTAAAAGATGAACTTGTTTGTGTTGTCGGTCCACTTGCGACAGTAGAAGTAGGAGAAGAACTGCGGGTTATGGGCAAATATACCTCTCACCCTACTTATGGTTATCAATTTAAAGCAGAGGTATTTGATCGGCAGCTCCCAGCGACAGCAGGGGCGATTATGCGTTATCTCGCCTCTGGAGTTGTCAAAGGAATTGGCCCGGCTTTGGCAAGAAGAATTGTTGACTGTTTTGGAGATGAAACACTTGAAAAAATTGAAGAGAATCCTTCCTGCCTTTCGCAGGTAAAAGGAATTTCTCCTAAAAAAGCGGAGATTCTTGCAGGAGAGTTTAAACATGTTTTTGGCGTACGTCGGGTTATGCTGTTTTTATCAAAATTTTCAATTTCTCCTGCTTTTTCCGTAAAAGTTTGGAAGCTTTGGGGGCCAGAAGCTATTCGTTTTATTACGGAAAACCCTTATCTTCTCTGTGGCGAAGAGGTAGGATTACCTTTTGAGACAGCAGATCAGATCGCTGAAGTCTATAAAATCGATAAAAATGATGGAAACCGTGTCAGGGCGGCTGTTTGTTATGTTCTGGTAGCGAATCTTTCCAATGGACATACCTGTCTGCCTTATAAAAAATTGGTACAGGCCTCTGTTATGTTATTGGAAATAGAACCGGAGGCTGTTTCTGCTTTTTTAGAAGAAATGGTTGCCTCTCAGAGATTGATCCTCGTTGAGCGAAACCAGCCTTATTATTATCTGCCAGAGCTTTATGTTGCGGAAACTTATATTGCTTCCCGTATTTCAGAAATGGTAGGAGAACTGGTTTTTGAACCTCAAAATGCAGATGAACTGATTGATCTTGAGGAATCCCGCCTTGGAATGGAGTATGAATCCCTTCAGCGAAAAGCAATTAGGGCTGCTCTGTGTGAAAATATTATGATTTTGACTGGAGGACCAGGTACGGGAAAAACAACCACTCTTAATGGAATGATTGATATTCTGGAGGAACAGGGAAAAGAAGTTTATCTTGCAGCGCCGACTGGCCGAGCTGCCAAAAGAATGTCTGATGTAACTGGTCGGGAAGCAAAAACTATCCACAGATTACTTGAAGTGGAATATACAACGGAGGGACGGCTAAAATTTTCCAGGAATGAATCAAATCGTTTGGAATGTGATGTTGTTGTCATTGATGAAATGTCTATGGTTGACACGCTTCTTTTTGAAGCGCTTCTCCGGGCTATGAAACCAAGTTGCAAATTGATTCTTGTTGGAGATTCCGACCAGCTTCCTTCAGTCGGTGCAGGAAATATTTTGCGTGATTTAATCGATAGTGACTGTGTAACTATCGTTACTTTGCGAGAAATTTTTCGTCAAGCAGCGCAAAGTTTGATTGTTACAAATGCTCACGAAATTGTCAGAGGAGAACTTCCTGATCTTAACTGTAAAGATAATGATTTTTTCTTTTTATCGCGTGAAAATGCTGTACAAGCTGCTGCTACAATCATTCAGCTTGTCAGTGAACGCCTGCCGAAAAGTTATGGATATTCCCCTACTAGAGACATACAGGTGCTTTGTCCAAGCCGTAAAGGAGAACTAGGGGTGGAAATGCTCAATACAAGGCTTCAAGAAGTTTTAAATCCTGAGTCAAAAGAGAAAAAACAGGTTCGAGTGGGGCAGTATCTGTTTCGTGTCGGTGATAAAGTCATGCAGGTTCGCAACAATTACGATCTTCCTTGGGTTCGAGATGACGAGAAAGGTGTGGGCGTGTATAACGGAGACATTGGGACAATTTTTGCAATTGATACACATAACGGCTATATTATGATTGATTTTGAAGGAAGAATTGTCAGCTGTACTATAGAAATGGCAGAAGATTTAGAACTGGCATATGCTGTTACAGTTCATAAAAGTCAAGGCAGTGAGTTTAACGCTGTAATTATTCCCGTTTTGGGTGGATATGATAAACTTTATTTTCGCAATCTACTTTATACTGCGGTTACTCGTGCAAAACAGCTTTTGATTTTAGTTGGTTCTAGAAAACGTTTGGAATATATGGTAAAAAATAATCGTAAAATGCTTCGTTATACCGGATTGAAACAGTTTTTACAGGGGCTGGTCTACATTGAATGAGAAGGTGGACTATGGATTTGAAAAAAATATTCTCTGCGTTAAAGGAAACTATTTTAGAACAATTCTTTCCTGTTACCTGTCCATTTTGTGGAAAAGTTATCTCCTTTCGTCTGGATTCCTGCGAAGAATGCAGAAAAAATCTCAGCTTTCTGACAGATGTATGTGAACGATGCGGTAAAAGAAAATGCATATGTGACAGGCTCGTCTATTTAGATCGGGTTTTTGCTCCTTTTGTTTATGAAGGTTCTGTTGAATTTTCAATTCATCGTTTTAAATTCCAAGGTCACCCGGAATATGCAACTGTTTTTGCCAGATATATCGTAGGATATTACGGGTTAAATCGGTTAAAAGAGGATTTTGACTGTATTGCTTTTGTACCGATGATCCGTTCTCATCAAAGGGAGCGTGGATACAATCAGGCAGAAGAATTAGCTAAAGCGATTGGAAATTTTTCGGGATTGCCGGTTCTAAGTCATGCTCTGATAAAAACTCGAAAGACACCGGCTCAGCATTTTCTTTCCTATGAAGAGAGGATAATCAATCTAAATGGAGCCTTTTCACCTGGAAATGATTCTTTTTCAGGGAAACGGGTTCTTCTTTGTGACGATGTTTATACAACGGGTACAACATTGAATGAATGTTCTAGAGTGCTGAAAAATAACGGAGCTGTCCAGGTAACGGGCGCTGTAATTGCGTCAGCTCAGTAATACTTGATATTTAGGAAAAAGTTTACTATAATAGTATCATTCGTGGAATATCCTAGGAGATGAGGTGACTCTATGTCTGGACTTGATATTGGGATTGATCTTGGGACAACATCGGTTATTGTATATTTAGGAAATAAGGGAATTGTTCTTTCAGAACCTTCCGTTGTCGCGGTAGATATGCGCCGGGAGGAAGTTTTAGCTGTTGGAAAAGATGCGTTTGAAATGATTGGAAAAACGCCGAGTTATATTATAGCTGAACGACCTCTTAAAGATGGGGTTATATCCAATCATGTTTTAACAGAATATATGATACGCGAGTTTATTAAACGAATTTGTGGAACTTTGATGATTAAGCCGAGAATTTCTATCTGTATTCCTTCCTCTACGACTAAAGTAGAAGCGGATGCTGTTGTTGATGCTGCGGTAAAAGCTGGCGCACGCAAGGTTTATCTTTTAGAAGAACCGATTGCGGCAGCAATCGGGGCGGGAATCGATATTTCAAAAGCCAACGGCGTATTGATTGTTGATGTCGGTGGCGGCACAACAGATGTTGCTGTTATTTCTCTTAGTGGAATTGTATCTTCGAGATCTGTACGGTGTGCAGGACAAACCTTTGATCAGGCTATAATAGACTATGTACGTAATACTCACAAAATTTTAATCGGAGAACGAATGGCTGAAAAAGTGAAAATAGAGGTTGCCAATGCTTATTCAGCTAATCCGGACATTACAGTCAATGTAAAAGGAAGAAATTTGTTAAAAGGATTGCCTGAGCAGCTCACGCTTTCTCAGGCGGATCTGTATCCAGTCATTCATGAGCAAGCGATGATCATCGTTGATGCGGTTAAAGAAGTTCTTGAGTCTACTCCTCCGGAGTTGGTAGGGGATATTTATACAAATGGAATTACATTAACCGGAGGAGGATCCCTTTTAGGAGGCTTGGCTGAACTTCTGAGGAGCGAAATTGGCGTTCGTGCTGTTGTGGCAGAAGATCCACTTAATTGTGTTGCAATTGGAGCAGGAAAATCTTTTAGATATTTAGATGATTTAAACCAAGGATTTTCAGATGCTATTATGCACAGTCATTAAATTTAGATAGTATTATTTTTGACCTTGCCGCTTCGTTGTTACGGAGCGGCTTTTTTTGTGTATACCAGCTAAAGTTCGTTTCATACTAAAAAGGAATCTAGTTAAAGGGAGGACAATTTTATGCCAAACCTTACGTCGAAGGAATTAGAAGTAATTGAAGAACAGCTTTCTGTGGAACGGACGATGATGAAAAAATTTAAAATGTATTCAGAAATCTGTTCGGACCCTCAGTTGAAACAAAAATGCGAGCAGATTGCTGCAATGCATCAGGCGCATCTAACCACACTGTCTGATCAGCTTGGATAAATAGGAGATGACTTTAAAATGGATTATCAGTTACAATCCCCAAATTTTAATGACCGTGAAATTATGAATGACGCTATGGTTTCTCAAAAATTTTTAA
>CAUABB010000094.1 GCA_958427155.1 uncultured Oscillospiraceae bacterium
ATCCGAAGACTTCCGAGACCGAAGGAGAGGTATATGCTTGTAATTTGATTTACAGCGGAAACTTTTTTGCAGGTGCGGAGAAAGACGCTTATGGATTTGTAAGATTTCAAATGGGAATTAATCCGTTCGATTTCTCTTGGAAGTTGTCTCCGGGGGAGTCTTTTGAGTCGCCGGAAGCGGTATTGACCTACAGCTCAAAAGGAATGGGACAGATGTCCCGAAATTTTCATCAGCTTTATAGAAACCATCTGGGTACAGCAGCATATAAAAATGCCCCTCGTCCAGTTGTCATCAATAACTGGGAGGGAACCTATTTTGACTTTGATGAGGAAAAAATTCTTTCTATGATCAAGGCGTGCGACGGGCTCGGAATTGACGTTTTTGTCTTAGACGATGGCTGGTTTGGAAAACGGGATGACGACACTTCATCGTTGGGGGACTGGTATGTGAATCTCCAAAAACTTCCGCATGGCTTACAGCCGCTTATTGAGCAGTGCGAGGCTCAAGGCATGAAATTTGGGCTTTGGTTTGAGCCGGAAATGGTATCACCGAAAAGCGCGCTTTATCATGAGCATCCCGATTGGGCGATTCACTATAATGGAAGGCCTTTTTGTTTGGGGAGGAATCAACTGGTTTTGGATCTTTCACGTGAAGATGTCTGTCAGTATCTATACCAGACAGTCAGCAAAGTACTGAGAGAAAACCGGATTTCCTATGTAAAATGGGATATGAACCGTCATATCACAGACAACTATTCTTCAGCATTATCTCCGGACCGTCAACCGGAACTTTCTCATCGCTATATCATAAATCTGTATCGGCTGATGAAACAATTTACAGAAGAATTTCCAGAGGTGATTTTTGAAGGTTGCTCCAGTGGCGGTGGACGCTTTGATCCTGGGATTTTATATTATCAGCCTCAAATCTGGACCAGTGATAATTCTGATGCGATCTCTCGGCTGCGGATTCAGTATGGCACATCCTTTGTCTATCCACCTGAAAGCATGACAGCTCATGTGTCGGTTTGTCCAAATCATCAGATGGAGCGAAATACGCCTTTTAAAACGAGAGGACTGGTTGCGATGAGTGCTTCTTTTGGATATGAACTGAATCCTCTTGAGTTTACTGAGAAAGAACGAAAAATGGTAAAAGAGCAGGTGCGACAGTATAAAGAAACGGTTGCCCCCTTGGTAGTAAAAGGTGCATTCTACCGCTTGGTGAATCCGTTTGAAAAGGATGATGGAAGCTGGATGTTTGTTTCCCCTGATCAAACTAAAGCCTTTGTCGTTTATGTGCGTCAGATTGCCCAGCCTGTTATCCGCGGAATCAGGCTAAAGCTTCAGGGCCTTGACCCAAATGCCGTCTATCATATTGAGGAGCTGAACGCGGACTTTGGGGGAGATATTTTAATGAATGTAGGGCTGACGGTTCCCGTGTTAGGTGATTTTGAATCTATTGGTTATACGTTGGAAAAATGTTGACAAAATCCTTAAACGTTGATTCAATTAAATTTGGCTGGAGGGAAAATTGTACGAAATCTCTTAATGATTATCCCTTGGGGAATTTGCCGCTTTTATATTTTTAATATACACTGTCTTGATAAACAGAGTATTCATTTTCCAGCCAACGGATTGCTTCGTTTAGCCCATCTGCTGAAAAATCGAAGTTGTTTTGTGCGACTATTTCGCTTTTTTCATAACAAAACAGTCCATACCAGACAGAAACTGCAAGAAGATCATTTTCTCCCGCAATACGAAAATTGAACTGTCCTTTACTTCCGGTAAAAACATTCCCGCTTTTAAAGTAGTTGAATTTAGCAATATCAAACACTCGGATTTCCCCTTTGAGCTCACCGTTTTTATTTGTTTTTATCAAGAACGTTATTTTTTATATCATACCACGTTTCAGAAAATTTGAAAACTGAAAAAGCGTTTATAATTTATGATGAGTGCAGGGCCTGTTCCTTTCCGGTACCGCGGATTTTTACGGGTAAAATCCTTAATTTTCAGTTAGTTCGAAACGGAGTTAGAAGGACTTAGCGTTTTATATCAATTGCTATAACATGCAGTTTTTAGGGAAAAGAAAATATTGGCGGAGAGTTATCGAAAATTGGAAAAAAGTCTTTAAAGATTGTAAATGTGTACGGCACGTTTATGATAAAAGGCATAGATTACCACTTTAACTGTCACACGTAATAGGTTCAGAACTGTTTTGTAAGCATACTTTGGAGGCGCACTTTAGATGTAATAGAAAGAGGAAAAATATTAAGTTAAACTGGAACATTTGTATATTTATAAAACTCCTTCTGCTTAAATAGCAGAAGGAGTTTTGTGTTTATATAAGATAATTTGAAACTGGACGCTAAACAGGAAATGTTATATTAGTTTTTGGTTTTAAAATATTCTGAGAGAGGAAAGGGATGTTTTTATAAAAGTTTGCGTCCCAGAGCCATTATCCTGCGCTAAAATAAAATCAGAAATAAGACAGATTCGGTCAACAGATCAGAGGTCTTGCCCAGGACATGCGGAATGGCGTAAAAAGCTGCATGGAAAAATCGTCTACAGACGTTAAATGGAGTTACATATGGCAGAAAAAATCTTTACGCAAGACGAACTTAATCGTATCATTTCTTCGCGTTTGAACCGCGAACGTGGGAGATTGGCCAAAGAGTTCGAAAAAAGGATGAAGCGCTGTATGGCATCGGTACACCTTACTCTTTATGAGGAAATGTGTTCGATGAAACGGGAGCTGGACGCTGAAGCAAGAGACATGCTGTTGTCTGATTTACCCAAAGAGTGGGAAGAATCCCTCCAAGTTTCAATCGGGCACGGCGATACAGGGGGAGGTGAGAGGGAATGACAGAAAATATTCAGGTCACCTGTTTGATAGACAGATATTGGGATCCTGTAGAAAGAGTATTTAAGGGAACAGAAAAAAGTGGAATCTTGATTGACATTCTGACTCAGAGTGCGGAGGAGGATTCCGGAAAGCTAATCTCCGTAGGTATTGTTGTGTTAGATGATAACACATTTCAGGCTGTACCGGTAGAATTTATAAAAAAAGTTGCGGTTTAAAAATAAGTTAAAGGAGTTATAACGATGAACAGACTTTCTGCAAATAACACAAAAATGTATTATAAAAACGGTGTCGAGGCTGAATTTTCGGAGCTGGAATATTTAATGGAGGTTCCAGAATTCGGTGGCTCCCCCGAAAAAATTGATGTAACAGTTCTCTCTGATAAAGTGAAAAAATTTGTGCCAGGTATTGTGGACCTTGGCGATCTGGTCTTTAAATTTCTTTACGATAATTCTGGTGATACTTCGAATTACCGTATTTTGAAGGGCCTTGAGGAAAATGGAACAACAACAACCTTTAAAATTGAGTACCCTGATGGTACCGCACATCAGTTCGACGCGGTTCCGGCTGTTAAAATGGATGCCGGCACTGTGAACGGAGCTCTTACCTTTAGTGCTACTATGATTCTTCAGAGTGATATCACTGTTACCAATCCCGTATAATCAACAGAAAATTTCCCTGATGTCCACATAAATATTTTTGGCACATAAAGAGCGGGGGCCGGTATGTGCCGGCTCCCGCTTTTATTAAATTTTGAAAGGATAATGAAAATGAATCAGTTTTATACATTAACTGTTGGAGATAAATGTTATCAAATGCGCCTGACGGCCAAGGCAATTATGGATATTGAAAAAAAGCTCGGCAAATCTCTTTTTAAAGCGCTGGAACAAATTCAGGACAATATGATCGAGACGATTACTACGATCATCTGGGGAGCGATGCAGCCAATGAACGCTGGATTTACAATGGAAAAAGCTACAGCGTTATTTGATGATTATATTGATGAGGGGCATTCCGTTGAGGAATTGATGAAAGAGGTTAATGGGCTATTTGAAGTGTCAGGTTTTTTCAGAAAGGGTCAGGAGTAAATCCACCTGACCCTAAAAGTGATTATCTTATAAATCTTACCAGATCGGCTTTATGGGCAAACATTCCTTATCAGATGGCGTGGCATTTAACACCGGGGGAAGTTGCGCTGGCCGTTGATACTGAAACGGAAAAACAGAAGGATTTTTACAGAGTGATGGCGTGGCTTATTTACAGTGGCGCGTCTCTTACTGCTGTTGGAATTAATAATCCCAAACAGTTTCCAACGCTGGAAGAGGCTTTTCCCTCGATTTTTGAAAAGCAGGAACAGCAAAACTGGTGGATAACCAAACAGAGAATTGAGGCCTTTTCAAAAGCGAAAAAAGCGAAAGAGGCAAAAGAGGCAGAAAAAAGATAGTCTGATAACCGGGTAGGATAAAAATATCAATTAACATTGATAAAAAATACTGAAAAGAAAGCCAGCCAAACAAACTTGCTTGGCTGGCGGGGGCAAGCTTTCAAAATTTTAAATTCGCTTTAAAAGTTCTTCTTTCTTCTTCTGAAACTCTTCATCTGTCAAGGCGCCAGACTGATGAAGTTTTGATAGCTGTTCAATTTTGAAAAAAATGTCTTCTCGGCTTTCTGGAGTACGCTCAGTTTCAGCCGACTGCGCAGGGCGAGCAAACTTTTCAAAAATTCCATGGTTTTTTAATAGCATATACAGTTCTTGACGACGAGCTTGACTACCAGCATCATTCCCTAATAAACTTGCCATTTCAAAGCATAGTACTTGTTCATTAAAGCCATCAATAATGGTAATTTGTATAACAGTATCAAATTTATTAATTAAAAATATATTATGATAGTCGGAAGCAGAACCCTTTGGAAATTCTATACTCTTGATATGATCGTAATCAAGATAAAGAGGTTTAAACGCACTCCGTTTTGCTGCGATATAAAAGTATAGTCCTTTTGGTAAAACATACAGGCGTATTCCGCGTACAAAGCAATTTATACCTGGCAATCCATAACAGTAATTAACCTTATAGCTTGCCCATGCTGTGTTAAGGTCAATTTTGTTTAATACGCTATTGTTGTTCATGAAAAATCACCATCAAGCTTTCAAAACTATTTCAAGGAGGACTTTCTATGCTCTTAGAAAGCAAAGACATGGGCAACATTACTTACCTTCATTATATCATGCCAAAGAGTTCATGCAACATGTTTTACCCTATTTTGCTGTATTTTGTCACATTTTAGGGGGGAGACGTGTACAGCCAGGGAAAATAAAAAGCCAGCCAAACAGTTTGTTTGGCTGGCGGGGCTGACATATTTTACAGGCTAAACCATATGGAAAAGAACAACAAAAATGAACGGAAACTTACTCTTCTACTGGTGGTATGTCAAAGATGAACACTACCTTTTGTTTATTAGTAAAAAAATAGGATTCGGAAATCTGTAATTCAATTTGTCTGGCATTTTTTGAAGCATTAACACAATAATAGCCGGTCATCCGCTTTCCTGGTGCAATTTCTCCGAATAAACCTTCTCCGTCTTTATCAAAATCACCAGATGAAATCCTTTGAGTTGTGGTGTCGTCTACATACGCTGTTATTAAGCTCGGCCCCAGATATTCCTCTTTATCCGAAGTGTTTTCAACTACCAATTTGACCCCAATAATAATCTGTTCATTAGAACTAGAGGTATTAATTGATTTAATATCAGTCGCAATAATTCGTATATTGTTACCTTGATATGGTTGGTTCAGTTCTGTAATGACCGTCTCTTTGTTTGCAGCGAAGGTAAAGGTTCCTCCAAGAATTTCTTGTAGCGCTCCCCCGATAAGAAAGAAACGTCCAACCATAATGAAGATGGCCAAAACACAAGTGCCTGAAATCACCGCTATTAAAATGTTACGCTGTTTCTTTTCCATTTTTCATCAACCTTTCAAAGTTATTTTAAGGAAGAATTTCTATGCTCTTAGAAACAAAAGACACCGGCGGATAGAACAACATTACTTACCTTCATTATATCATGCCAAAGAGTTCATGCAACATGTTTTACCCTATTTTGCTGTATTTTGTCACATTTTAGGGGGAGGGTATTAAAGACGAGGGAAAAAGAAAAGCCAGCCAAACAAACTTGTTTGGCTGGCGGGGGCTGAACAAATTAGCTTAAACTAAGACATTACAAAAAAATAAACAGCGAAACCTAAAAA
>CAUABB010000095.1 GCA_958427155.1 uncultured Oscillospiraceae bacterium
GTTACAACAATAGTTTTGGCAAGCAACTGGATTATTTCAATAGTTGAAAATCAACCAGAAAAAGATAAGTTTGCAAATTTTATCTATCCCTTGGTTATACAGGATCCTCCCGCTTTTGATGATATATCAAAATTAAAACCATCTACTATTCTTGCCGCTGCGGGTTGGGATCTAATCATTAACGGTGATACGTCAAAATATGAGAAAGATGAATTCGGTTTTATGACCGTTCCACAGACAGATCTGGAAGTCCACGCCACAAAGCTTTTTGGTGAAGGATTGACTTTTGATCATCAATCGGTGGGAGATGCGGAGTTTTCCTTTACATACAATGAAGAGGCTCAAACCTATAATCTTCCTGATTCTTTGGTGTATTTTTCCAATATTCCTCGCGTTACGGAAATTCAGCGTCAGGATAACCAGATTCACCTTCGGGTTGATTATTTGATTCCCAGCATGGGACTAAATATATCTGATAAAGATGAAAAAGTAACCAAGATTATGGAGTATATCTTGGAAGAAACACAGGACGGAGGATATAAAATTGTTGCGGTTGAAACCATTCTTAGTGGTAACGCCGTTTTAGGTGAGTCTTCTTCTGAGAGTTCTTCTACTCTCTCCTCTGTTGGAAGTAATGATGATGAGGAATAATTTAGTCTATAGTGGCGTTTTAATTATTGCTAAAAAACAAAAGCGTATGAAATTAATTTCATACGCTTTTGTTTTTTACATCACATTTTTAAATACTTAGTGACTATTTTTACAATAGGATTCTGAAATTCCGAAAAGCTTACAGGTGTTTTGCCTTGCATGATTAATTACCTCTTGGACGGCGACTCCTTTCAAGCGCGCGATTTCCGCTGCTGTATACTGTATCAGATCAGAGGTGCAGGGCTTGCCGCGGAAAGGAACGGGTGCCATATAAGGAGCGTCTGTTTCAAGCAGAAGACGGTTCAAAGGAACTTCCAGAACAGCTTTTTTAATTTTTTGAGCGTTAGAGAAAGTGACAACCCCTGTAAAACCAATATAATACCCCATTTTTACCAGCTCTTTTGCCGTTTCAGCGGATCCGGAAAAACAATGCACAACACCGTTAGCGGGAAATTGTCGAATAATTTCAAACATATCTGCCGTTGCTTCACGAATATGAAGAATAACGGGTAACCCCTTTTTCTGCGCCAGTTCCATTTGCATGTAAAAAATATCTTTTTGAATTTTTTTATTTTCACTGCTATAGTGATAATCTAGGCCGATTTCTCCTATAGCAACCACTTTAGGATGATTCAAAAGGGATTCCAACTCTGTTAAAGTATCTTTGTCAAACTCTTCTGCGTTTCCAGGATGGATTCCAACGCTTGCATAAAACCAATCATACTTTTCCGAAAGCATCATTGAAAACTGTGAGCTTTTAAGGTCACAGCCAATATTTACAACACCGCAAACCCCGTTTTGATGGATTCTGGAAATCACATCTTCGCGATTTTCTGCAAAGGCATCATCGTCGTAATGCGCGTGAGAATCAAAAATCCCATAAAGATCTTTTGCTTGTTCCATTATCGTACCTTACTTCCCTGCGGAATAGAATCATCGGCAAAAAGAACCTTAACCTCGTCGCCTGCATCCGCAGCAAGAATCATACCGTTGCTTTCAACCCCACGAAGTTTGGCCGGCTTGAGATTGGCTACTACAATCACTTTTCTGCCGACCAGATCTTCCGGGCGATACCATTTTGCAATACCGGAAACGACCTGTCTGTCTCCTTCGCCATCATCAAGAACTAATTTTAATAATTTGTCAGATTTTTCAACCTTTTCACATGTTTTAACCAGCGCAACCTTTAGGCTCACTTTTGAAAAATCTTCAATCCCGATCTGCGAAATATTTTCAGTACCTTCCTGTTTGAAAGCAGCTTTCTTTTCAGATTTTGCTTTCTCTTCCAACTCTTTTTCGAGTTCTGCAAGCATTTTTGCTTCATCAATTCGGTTGAAAAGGGGAGTAGGCGTTCCTACTCTAGTGCCAGCTTTAATGGCTCCGAACTCCTTAAGCGAATCGAAATTTTTGATATCACAATTAATTTGCCGTAAAATTTCGTCACAGGTAGACGGCATAAATGGTGCGATCATAACTGCGATAAAACGAATTGTTTCTAAAAGGTTATACAGTACCGTTCCGAGTCTGAACTTTTTCTCTTCTTCTTTTGCAAGAGCCCAGGGCATGGTTTCGTCGATATATTTATTCGACCGGCGTGCAAGAGACATGATTTCGTCAAGCGCGTCTGCTACCCGGAATTCATCCATATTATGACAATATTTTGGGAAGGAGGATAATGCCGTGTTAATCAACTCACGATCAATTTCTTCTGGGGTATCTGAAGGCAGAATTTCTCCTCCGAAATATTTCTGACTCATCGCAACAGTGCGGTTTACAAGATTTCCCAATGTATTTGCCAAGTCAGAATTAAAGCGGGCAATAATAGTCTCATAGCTGATACTGCCGTCTGCTGCGTAAGGCATTTCGTGAAGAAGATAATACCGCATTGCGTCAACGCCAAAGCGATTTGCGAGATCGTCAGCATACATGACATTTCCTTTGGATTTACTCATTTTATCCTGCCCGGAAAGAAGCCATGGATGGCCAAAAATCTTTTTTGGAAGCGGGAGATCAAGCGCCATCAGCATAATTGGCCAGTAAATGGTGTGGAACCGAAGAATGTCTTTCCCGATAATGTGAACATCTGCGGGCCAGTATTTTTCAAAAAGCTCAGAACTTCCATCCGGATCGTATCCAAGTCCTGTAATATAGTTGCTGAGAGCGTCGATCCATACATAGATTACATGCTTGGGATCAAAGGTTACCGGAATTCCCCATTTAAAGGTGGTGCGGGAAACACAAAGGTCCTGAAGACCAGGCTTTAAAAAGTTATTGACCATTTCGCGTTTGCGGGATTCCGGTTCAATAAATCCAGGATTTTCTTCAATATGCTTCATCAGTCTGTCCTGGTATTTGCTCATCCGGAAAAAATACGCTTCTTCTTTAGCCGGCTTAACAGGACGACCACAGTCAGGACAACACCCGTCCACTAACTGAGATTCTGTGAAAAAAGATTCGCAAGGGATACAGTACATCCCTTCGTATTCACTTTTATAAATATCGCCTTGATCATATAATTTTTTAAAAATTTTCTGGACTACTTTTTCATGATCGCTGTCTGTGGTGCGAATAAAACGGTTATAAGTTGCCCCCATTTGATCCCAAATAGCTTTGACTTCTCCGGCCACTTGATCAACATACGCTTTGGGATCAATTCCGGCTTCTTTTGCGTTTTCTTCAATTTTTTGACCGTGTTCATCGGTTCCGGTAAGAAAATATACGTCAAAACCCTGCATTCGTTTATACCGCGCAATAGCGTCACTCAGCACAATTTCATAGGTATTGCCAATATGAGGCTTCCGTGAGGTATAGGTAATTGCAGTGGTCAGATAATACTTTTTGCTCATGATGCAGTTCTCCTTTTTGTTTCCGCGAATGGGCGGAAAATAATAATACAATTTATAAATTATTATACCAAATTTTTTCTTTTTTGAAAAGGATAAACCGGGAATGTTAAAATAAATATCGAGATTCAGCCCATCATTTTAGCCATTCCGTGCGAGACTCTAAAAAAATAATTAACGTGATATAATTTTATAAAATATAAGAATTTCTCTAGGCTTATTGGAGGGAAAATATATGCTGACCAAAGAAAAATTAGAACTGTTTAAAAAACTGAATGGACTGTTGAACCTCATTATTGGTTCGTTTATCGACGTTTTTATAGGCCATGATGTTTATAGATATTGGGATTATTGTAAATTTCCTGGATTATATGACACACAATCTGCCTCATGGTTTACAAGTTATTATTTTTAACGGAATCTTTACGGTTGTTATCTTAGCGATTGCGCTTCTATTAAAATTTTTTTAAAGAAAAAATAAAAAAGATGTTATCACCGAACCAAACAAGCTGATTTTATAAAACATGAAAGATCGATAGAAGTTAAAAGCTATAGCCCGGGAAATAAAATTCCAAAAACAATGTAAAAAGCGAGAATGCCAAAGTTAAAGGCCGAAAAAACCATAAAATATCTCCCCTTAATATCAGGAGAT
Source organism: uncultured Oscillospiraceae bacterium (assembly GCA_958427155.1). Lineage (GTDB taxonomy): Bacteria > Bacillota > Clostridia > Oscillospirales > Ruminococcaceae > Metaruminococcus_A. Next base: position 4,147 of record CAUABB010000095.1, read on the forward strand.
TCCATTGCTAGCTGTTTATAGGAAATCAAGCTTGCCATGGAAGCGATAATGGTTCCCAATCCGCCGATGTTTGTCCCAATTAAAAGCTGTTTCCACTGGTCAGTGAATCCAGACAGCAGCAAAGCGCTTGGAACGTTGCTGATAACCTGACTTGCAATGATTGAAATATTTCGTTCCTGCCCCTGTATCATTTGACCGATCAACGTTTGAAATACAGGAATTTGCTGAATGTTGCCGATAAAAATAAAAAAGAAAACAAAGGTCAGCAGAAGATTGTAGTCGACTTTGAAAAACAAATGAGGATTTATAATTAGAAACGCTACCAAAACAATTCCCAAGAGCCAGAGAACAGGCAGGAAATTCAACACCGAAAGGATACAAACAGCAAATAAACACAGATAACTGATCAGCTTTATTTTGTTAAACGCTTTTTGAGATGTTTGAGAGGGGACAGTTATCGGAACGGAGTTGTATGCGAACATGATAATAAAGACTAACAGAATCGCGGCAATCAGCGTATAAGGAAAGATAGCGCCGAAAAATTCGGACAGGGAAAGTTTGAAAAATGAATAAAGGAAAAGGTTTTGCGGATTTCCGATCGGCGTCAGCATGCTCCCAAGGTTTGCTGCAATGGTCATAAGGGTGATAGTAGTGCAGATCCTGTTCTTGAATCCCGATACCTTTAAGGTGAAAAGCCCGAGCGGAATAAACGTGATTAAAGAAACGTCGTTTGTAATGAACATGCTGCTGAAAAAACACAGGGCAATTAATACAAAAGCGATTCCCCTTTGTGTTTTGAAGCATCTCGTCATTTTGCGGCCAATCCAATGGAAGAGCCCCAGTTCTTCCAATCCGGCTGTGACAAGCATCAGGCAGAATAAAAGAATGAGAGTTTTTTCATCCAAATAAGAAAGATAGTTCATGCTTGGAGGGACAAATATACAAGAAATGAGAGCTAAAAGCGCAGAAAACACCAAAACCGGTTCCTGTTTTAAGAAATTTAAGACTTTCTGTTTCATAAAAAACTCCGTTTGACTTTAAGAAAACAACCGCAAAAAAGGAGATATCCAGCGGATACCTCCTCAATTATTGAGTTGGCTTAAAGTGCCTTTTTTCCAATGTCGCTCCGATAATGAGCGTTTTTAAAATAAATAGACCCAACCGCCTCATACGAATTTTTTAAGGCTTCTTTTAAGGTTGGCGCGGTAGCGGTGATACCGAGCACTCGCCCTCCTGATGTGACGATCTTTCCATCCGCTAGTTTGGTTCCGGCGTGATAAACAGTAGCAAGAGGGGATTGTCCTTTTTCATCCAACCCTTCAATAACGCAGCCAGTTTCGTATTTTTGTGGGTATCCTCCTGAAGCCATTACAACACAGGCGGCAGCGTCGTCTGACCATTCAATTTTGAGATCAGAGAGGGTTTCGTTTCGCACAGCCTGGAAAATAGTGAACAAGTCTGTTTTAAGAAGCGGGAGGACGACCTGGGTTTCCGGGTCGCCAAACCGGCAGTTATATTCAATGACTTTGATACCATTTGGTGTGATCATCAACCCAAAATACAGGCATCCTTTAAAAGGGCAGCCTTCCGCAATCATCGCACGAATGGTGGGAAGGAAAATACGCTCCATTGCTTCTTTAGCATGTTCTGCTGTATAGCAGGGATTTGGAGCTATCGTCCCCATTCCGCCGGTATTTAATCCCTTATCGCCATCCAGGGCACGTTTGTGATCCATCGATGAAACCATTGGAACAATCGTTTTGGAATCGGTAAAAGCAAGAACCGAAACTTCAGGTCCGGTCAGAAACTCTTCAACGACGATTTCATTTCCACTGGCTCCAAAAATTTTGTCTTCCATAATAGAGTGGACGGCATTCTCAGCTTCTTCAAGATCCTGTGCAATTATAACGCCCTTACCTAACGCCAA
>CAUABB010000096.1 GCA_958427155.1 uncultured Oscillospiraceae bacterium
ATCCAGCACAAATTCAGATCCCGGTACAGGAACCGGCGAACGACGACCAGATTCATCCGGCTCACCAAGCTCCATTTTGATACATTCTATTCCGTTAACTTTTCCATCGGCATCGCCGAGAATCCGAGTGGGATTATTAAGAGTAAGAAATTCTATCCCTTCTTCTTTGGCGTGGTGAACTTCTTCCAAACGCGCCGGCATTTCTGCTTCAGATCTACGATAAACGATATACACCTTTTCAGTACCCATCCGCTTTGCACAACGCGCCGCATCCATTGCAACGTTGCCACCGCCGACTACCGCAGCCGCCTTACAGCGCATAATAGGGGTATCGTAACCTTCCTTATAAGCCTTCATCAAATTAATTCTGGTAAGATACTCATTGGCGGAGTAAACGCCGATCAACCCTTCCCCCTCAATATTCATGAAACGGGGTAGTCCGGCACCAGAACCGACAAAAACAGCTTCAAACCCCATATCATCGATCAGTTCATCAACAGAGAGCACTTTTCCAATAACCATATTGGTCATCACGTTTACGCCTAATTTTTTCAAGCCGTCAATTTCGTGTTTTACTATTTTTTTAGGAAGCCGGAATTCCGGAATCCCATAACTTAAAACTCCACCCGGAACATGAAACGCCTCAAAAACAGTGACTTCGTAACCCCGTTTGGCAAGTTCACCCGCACAAGACAACCCTGCCGGTCCAGAACCCACAACTGCAACTTTGTGCCCATTGCTTTCCGGTTTACTAACTTCTTCGTGGTTGTTCGCCATATGATAGTCGGCGACAAAACGCTCCAGACGTCCAATACCAACCGATTCGCCCTTAATACCACGAACGCACTTAGACTCGCACTGAGACTCCTGTGGGCAGACACGGCCACATACACCTGGCAGGCTATTGGTTTCAGTAATTTTCTGATAAGCAGCTTCAAACTCACCATCTGAGACAAGTTTTATAAATTCAGGAATTTTGACACCAACCGGACACCCGCTGACACAAGGCATATTTTTACAGTTTAAGCAACGAGCAGCCTCTTCCACTGCCATTTCAGGAGTATAACCAAGGGCAACTTCTTCAAAGTTATGATTTCGGATGTCCGGTTCTTGAACCGGCATCGGCATTTTCTTGGGAGACATATTAGGCATTTTCCGCACCTCCAAATAACTGGCAGACATGATCCTTTTCGGCCTCTTCCTGCTTTTTATAAAAACGATTTCGGTGCATCAGTTCCTCAAAATCAACCAGATGTCCGTCAAAATCAGGACCGTCTACACAGGCAAACCGAATTTTTCCATCAACCGTTACACGACAGCAACCACACATTCCAGTTCCGTCCACCATGATTGGATTCAGCGACACCATTGTCTTAATTCCGTAAGGTTTCGTCAAAGCGCAAACTGCTTTCATCATCGGAATGGGTCCGATTGCAATCACAATATCATACTGGTTTCCAGCTTCAATCATTTCACGGAGCACATCGGTAACAAAGCCATGTTTCCCATAACTTCCATCATCTGTGGCAACAATCAGCTGATCGCTTACTTCTCTCATTTCGTTTTCAAGAATTACAATATCCTTATTGCGGAAGCCAGCGATAGTATGAACTTCCACACCATCTTTATGAAGCTGCTTTGCCTGAGGATAAGCAATGGCACACCCAACTCCGCCACCGACAACCGCAGCCTTTTTCACGCCTTCAAAGTGGGAAGCAACACCAAGAGGACCGACAAAGTCAGCAATTTCTTCTCCTTCATTTTTAGCGGCAAGCTTTATGGTAGCCGCACCAACATGCTGAAAAATAATAGTGACCGTCCCTTTATCAGGATCATGATCCGCAATCGTAAGCGGTACCCGCTCTCCTTCTTCATCCACGCGAAAAATGATAAACTGTCCCGCTTTTGCCTTCCGGGCAATAAAAGGCGCTTCAATCTCCATCAAGGTAACTGAATCGTTCAGTTCTTCCTTTTTAACGATCTTATACATGAACGTACTCCTTCTTTTATCTTTTTGACCTTATTTATTATAACATCCTCTAAAAGTCTTTTCAATGAAAACGGTTGTGAACATACCGTCAAATTTCCGGCAGTATTTTTTAAAAAATTTATAAAAACCACACAGATATAATTTCTGTGTGGTTTTTCAAAAATCAACTTGAGTTTTTCAACAATAGTTAAGGGATTCCAGCAAGGTTAAAGACTTTTAAGATTTTTTACTGCTTAAAAAGAGATAAAAGATTTTCCTTTTCTGTTTTCATCACATCAGTATTTGACAGAAACATTGCGGAGTAACTATAAAAAGCAATTCCCCCATAACTAGACTGTTTACGGGAGTCTTTTACCATTCGTGCAAGCACATCGCCGCAATTACTCCATTCTCCATTTGAAATTTTATATGGTGCAAGGCCCGGTACAATCTTAACGTCAGAGGAAGTCACCGTTTCACTCCAACTTACAACAGTAGAATCAAACGGAGCGGTCGGATGATCATAATTCCAGTAAAGCTGCGGGATAATGTAGTCAAGGTAGCCACTATTTGAAGTCCAAAGCTTTGTATCCGCATAAAGAAGATTGGAATTATTAGACATGTTGCCAGCAGGACTCACACCAAAAACAACCTCTGGCTTAATTTGCTTTATTGCCTGATAAATTCCCTGTACTGTTTGATTGACATTGTCCGTCCGAAAGTCTCTTAGCGATTTTCCCGCGCCATTCTTTTGATAGGCCAGCGCATCAAATGATTCATCCGTTGTCGGATAGAAGTAATCATCAATATGAATACCGTCAACATTATATCTGCTCACAATTTCCTCAACCCCTTTAAAAATCAATTCCCTCGTCTCAGAATATCCTGGATTGAGATAACAAATTCCATTCAAAACAACTACGCGATCATTGGAACTGTGTTCATGATACCATTGTCGAGTTTGATAGGAATCGTCAATTGTCTGCATCTGCGATTCTGGCTGAAGACGATAAGGATTCACCCATGCGTGAAATTCTATTCCATACCGATGAGCTTCTTCAATCATAATGGCAAGAGGATCATACTTTAGCTCCATACCGGCATTCCCACTGGCATAAACTGACCACGGATAATACTCAGAAGGATAAAAAGAATCCCCATTAGGCCGCACTTGTACAAAAACTGTATTCAGTCCAAAATCCGCACAATTTTTCATCATTGCAGCAAAAGAGCTTCGAAATACGGAATCAGAGGAGGAGCGGATTGTATTAAGTTCAAACTGCGTAATCCAAACAGCACGCATCTCCCCATCGATATCTATAAGACTTTCTAGAGAACTCTCTGAAGAATATTCTGACACAAGAGGGGGACTTTCCACAACTATTTCAGAGCTGAAGCTTTCTTCCGCATTTTGAGATTCCAAAGGAAAAAAAGAGGATAGTAATTCAGACTGACAACCTGTTAAGATAAAAAGAAGGAGAACTCCTAAAATTAAAAATAACTTTTTCAAAATATTCCCCCGGTATTTTCAATATCATCATATTATCTAACGTTAAAGCAGTACTATTTCTTCGAAATATTTCTATATTAATCTGGTTTGCAGTCAAACAGTTTGCTGCACCAAAAGGAATATGTTACAATAAAGAAAATTATAACTGTCAGGATTGATAAATTTTTATGAGATGGAACGCAGAACTATACGATAACAAGCACGAATTTGTCTCACAATATGGGCGGACTCTCCTTGCGGAAATTAATCTGTCAGCAGACCAAACCATTCTCGATCTGGGCTGTGGCACTGGAAAACTCTCAGGAGATTTGGCAGCGCAAGGAGCTAACGTGATTGGCTTGGATTCTTCCCCACAAATGATTGAATATGCACGAAAAAATCATCCTACTCTTAAATTTTTAGTAGCGGATGCCACTAAACTTCCCTTTAACAATCAATTTGACACTATTTTTTCAAACGCGGTTTTTCACTGGATTTCAAACCAAGATGCTCTTTTGTGTTCTATATTCCAGTCTCTTAAGCCAGGTGGCGTCCTTCTTTGTGAGTTTGGCGGAGAACGAAACACGGAACAAATTCTTTCCGCGTTTCGAGAAGAATTCGAAAAGACTGGACACAGTTTCAAAAATCCATTTTTTTATCCTTCTGTTTCAAGTTATCAAAATCTTTTAGAGAAACATGGCTTTGAAATAGAATTTGTTCGTGATTTTGACCGTCCTACTCCTTTGAAAGATGCCCAAAACGGTTTAAGAAACTGGGTCGAACAATTTTATGAAGACAATCTCTCTCTACTTTCTGAATTAAAAAAAGAAGCGCTTTTAACAAGATTGGAAAAGCGCTTGAAGCCTATACTTTGGGACGGAAACCGTTGGATCGCCGATTACCGCAGAATACAGGTAAAAGCACGAAAGCCAAAATAGAAAGCTTTTTTGCTCACATGCTCTATTTGTTAAAAACATAAAGCCTCCGTATTATAACGGAGGCTTTATGTTATAACGCATTAAAACGGTAGTTTGATTTTTGTTTCCACACGATCGGACTCTATAATCAAATATTTTCCCGTTTCGTCTGAAAGGACCTTCACCCGCTGTGCAGGCGTATTTTCAAGATTTAAATCCACAGAGTGATCCGTCATAACGGGACGAACAAATGGCGCTGCTTTACGAACCGATTCCACTGCCTCCTCATCTGTAACCCCATACTGCCGGAGCATTGAAATTAAATCAGAAGAATCTTTACTATCAAGCCCAAGAGTAGAGACTAGATTATCATAATCACTTTTTCCCTGCTCGCGCTCCTGTGTGGAAACCTCTTCCCCATAGCCATTTTTTTCACCAGAAGACTTGTTCAGAGCCAATTCAGACACAATTTTTTCTGCTTCACTTTTACGAACTTCCTCTTGTTTCAACGCAGCAGCTGAATCAACCGCAAAAGTATTATTCAAATTGGAAAGCTGATAAACCATATCCTGATCAGTGAGGATGTCCCCTGTTTCCCGATTACCAACCTGATTTCCCTTCCATACAGCGTCAAGTTCCTCATTGTGATAAACGGGATCAACGTTAAATTCCTGTTCCACCGAGTCTTGATCATCAGAAAAATTATCTTCATCCTCTTCAATTCGTTTTGCGGCACGAATTGAAACAGCCATTTTGATAATTAAAATTACAATCATACAAATCCCAGGAATCAAAACCGCATACAGAATACCGTTAAAGCTATTCAGATAATCCACAACATAACCGAGATAAGGAATGGTATAAACGACCTCACCGTAAACCGCAGAACGGGGTACTTCTTCATCAACTCCTTCTTCGGCATCGAAAACAATTGAAAATTCCGGATCTTCATCAAAGGAAAGCACTTTATCAATCCGCCCAGTAACCGGAAGCGCTGTTGAAGGATCCTGATAAAGGATTACATCGTTGATAGAAGGATTGAGTTTTTCCTTTGCCAAAACCACACTACCAATCGATACAGTATCTCCCATTTGATTGCCCATTTCAACAGAAATTTGATAGCCAAACACAGAAGGGAGCTTTTCTTCTTTAGACGCCACGTTTTGCAGAATCAGATAAACTGACGAAAGAACCAGCCATAAAGTGACCAGGAGAACAAAAATAAGAAAAAGCACGTTTAAAAAGCGGTGTTTTTTTCGAGGAGAACTCATAATTACCTCCGATATCAATCATAATCTAACACAATATATCATCGTTCTTTTTCCCTGTTTTGTCAAGTAAAATCAAAAGATGTAAAAACAAAAAAGCCATACCCGCAAGCATGGCCTTTTGTAAAGCAGTATTCATTTACACGTTTTCAATACAGTGGGCAGGACATTTTTCAATACAAACACCGCAGCTAGTGCATTTATCGTAATCAATAACCGCCAGATTATTGATAACTTTGATGGCATCATATTCGCACTGTTTCTCGCATTTTTTACAGCCAATGCAACCCGTGCTGCACTTTTTGCGTGTCTGCGCACCCTTATCCGTATTGGAGCAGGCC
>CAUABB010000097.1 GCA_958427155.1 uncultured Oscillospiraceae bacterium
GCGTTTGTTTCCTTAATGAAATTACAGGAAAATTGAAGCTTGGTTAAGAAAATTTAAATGAGTTTCTGTCAATTATTTTTTTGTTTTATATCCCGCTGTGTCATTAGAATTACCGTCTCCACATGCCCAGTCCGCGGAAACATATCCACTGCGCGATAGCGGATCACCTGATATCCACGTTCTTCAAAAAGACGACAGTCTCTGGCTGCTGTTGAAGGATTACAGGAAATCATAACGATTCTATCAGGAGCCATTTTGGCAATATCGTCAATTACTTCTATATCACATCCCTTTCGGGGAGGATCAAGAAAAACAACATCTGGTTTAATCTTTTGTTTCCTCAGTTCCTGGGTGGCTTTTTTGGCATCGGCACATAAAAATTGAGCGTTGCGAATCTGATTGCGTTCAGCGTTACCGCGAGCGTTTTCTATAGCGTCCTCAATAATTTCTACTCCAATAAGCTGTTTGCATTTATCCGCCATAGACAGGCCAATGGTTCCTACACCGCAGTAGAGATCGACAATAGTCTCTGTTCCACAAAGGTTAGCGTATTCTTTTGCAATTTTATAAAGTCGTTCTGCCTGGGTGCGATTAACCTGATAGAATGAAAGGGGAGAAAGCTGAAAACGGATCCCACAGAGAAGATCATCAATGACATCCTTTCCCCAGAGAGTTGTACAATGTTTTCCCAGGATAACGTTATTGTGCTCATGATTAAAGTTGAGAAGAATGCTTTTTAGCATGGGAAAACGGTAAGTCAGCTCTGGAAGAATTGGACGGATTTTTGAGGAAATATCTTTTGCTGTAATGAAACAAAGCATTAATTCACCAGTAACTTCTGCAACTCTAAAATAAAGGTGACGCAACTCGCCCTTTCCGCTTTCCTCTTCGTATGCACTAACACCATTTTGGGCAAGTTTTGGCAGTAAGAATTCCGCTATTTCAGAAAAAGAATATGGCTGAAGGTCACAATCTCCACAGGGGATGATTCGATGGCTTCGGTTTGCATAAAAACCAAAGGTGAGTTTTCCATCTATAATTCCAATAGGATATTGAGCTTTATTCCTATACCGGGATATAGAGGAAGATGGAAGGATAGATTCCGGTGTTACATAAATATTTCCAAGTCGCTCAAATGCATCACGTACAGCTGTCTGTTTAATATCAAGTTCAGCCTTGTAGTTGAGATGGCGGAAGCAGCATCCACCACATTGACGGTAAACCGGGCAGTTAGATTCGGTGCGGTCAGGAGAAAGTGTGTAAAAGTTCACGGCGATTCCATAAGAGTATCGGCTTAAAATTTTTACAATTTTTACGTCACAAATATCTCCTTTTGCGGTTTGTGGCACAAAAACAACCATTCCGTTAATCCGGCAGACACCCTGTCCCTCTATGGTAACAGAAAAAATTTCTGCACGGTAAATTTCATTTTTTTTAAGAGGGGATTGCTCCATTGATCTTCTCCTTCCAGCTACAAAAATCCCCCGTTTTAAACGGGGGATTTTCAGTTAATGAGTTGTGCAATAATCTGGCAGGTTACCGGATTTATAATATCCGGTTGCTTGGCTAGGACAGGTATCCTTTGCTAACAAGCCCGTTTCCGTACAATATGCTTTTTCAATAACGTCTTCTGAATATTCAAAAGATTTTTGTGGTAACCCGCTCATAACTTCAGACATTACGGTTCTCCAAATAGTGGTGATAGAGTTAAAACCACTGGGGATCGCCCGATTGTCTGTATATCCAAACCAAACGCCAGCCACGTAGTACGGCGTACAACCAACAAAAAGCTGGTCGGTTGTGCTACCGTCATCATTTGTTGCGGTACCGGTTTTTCCCACTACTGTCCATCCACTTAAGCGGGCATTGCGCCCTGTTCCGTTCGGCCCTTCCACAACATTTTGAAGAATTCGATTCATAATTGTAGCGCTTTCAGGGGTCAACGCGCGTGTAACAGTAGGTTCTTTCTCAAGTACAATATCTCCAGCTGCATTGACAACTTTGGTATAAGTATGTTGTTCAGTATAAAGACCCTGATTTCCAAAAATCTGATAAGCCGCTGTCAGCTCATCAAGATGAAGCCCTTTTGTGAGACCACCAAGCGCTAAACGGGGAGTTGTAATATCGGTGTCTACAAGGGTAGTTAAATGAAGCTTTTGAGTCAGAAAATTAAAACAGGTCTGAGGAGTAAGTTGGTTAGCCAGCTTAACCGGAATGGTATTTGTAGAACGCTGAATTGCTTCCGGAATCAAAATATTTCCGCGGTATACATGGTCATAGTTGCTTGGCCAATCATTCCGTAGCACACCACCTAATACAGTGGGAACCGGCTCGTCAACTACCATACTGGAATAGTGAATCAAATTACTTTCTACTGCAGAACTATAAACTGAAATTGGTTTAATGGAAGAGCCAGGACTTCTGGTTGCCATAGTAGCGTTGTTGTAAAGACGGTTTCCTTCTTTTTCACCCCGCGCGCCGACTAACGCTTTGATATTTCCTTCATAATCCATAATAACCATGGCTGATTGAGGAATTTCAACACTGGTGGAAGAAGCAAAAGTACTGTCCTGTAAATACTTTTCCTCTAGGATGCTTTGGATCCTGGTATCCTGCGTTGTATAAATTTTAAGTCCGCCCTCATAGAGCATCTGTTCCGCCTCGTCTGAATCCTTACAAACTCCCTGGTCAACGAGATCTTCAATCACTTCTTCAATGACAGCGTCAGTAAACCAACTATAGTATCCATCGTTACCATCGTCTGTTTCAGGAAGGGTAGGATCAACCGCGGTAACAAGTTCTGTGTTTTTATAAATTTCCAACTCTTCAGCTGTAATGACCCCTTCTTCATACATCGCTTGTAAAACATAATCATTTCTTCTTGCTTTGTTAGCTTCCGGATGAAGAATCGGATTATAGGAACGGGGAGCTTTAACCATTGCAGCAAGAGCTGCGCCTTCTACAACCGTTAATTCTGAAACATCTTTATTAAAGTAATATTTCGCAGCAGCTCGTACTCCGTGGATTGACTGGTCTAGAGGAATAATATTAAGATAACTTTCCAAAATTTGATCCTTGGAATAAACCTTTTCCAGATTAACAGCCTGAAAAATTTCAGTAAACTTACGGGAGATACTCACATCATCATTTCCAGTGATGTTTTTGATCAACTGTTGGGTAATAGTAGACCCGCCTTGCTGTGTGCTGTAGAAGTGAAGAAACAGATTTGCGAAAGCAGCAAAAGTCCTTTTCCAATCTACACCGTCGTGATCATAGAAACGCTTATCTTCAGCGCAGACAAATGCCATCCGAACATGTTCTGGAATTTCATCTAGATCCGCCCATTCTCGAATAGATGTTCCATGCAGCGTTTCAATAACCGTTTCATTACCCGCTTCATCAGTTGCAATTAGGGTGGTCGTATAGCCGAGTCCTGCATCTTTAATATCAATACTGTCATCAGGCTCTACAAACTTCATGACATAAACAGTTAACGCTGTGATGATAATACTTCCGGTAATTGCAAGAATCAGAATAAAACTTGCAATGACCTTACCGCAGGTTAAAAGAATTTTTTTGACTTTTCTTGCACCCTTTGAGGGCTTCTTTTTTTTGCGCTTGTCGCTGTGTGAACTAATGTCCACCATATTAGGATTCTTTTGGACACGTTTTGCCATTCAGCGGTTCGCCTCCTTGTATGTCCCATTTTCAGGGAACGGCAGGTAAAACCGTAAACCTGGTTTTTCCTGCCGAAAAAATTACTGCCTTATTAGTTTAAATATATAGCAATTTTTGCCGTATGTGTCATTATTATAGCATAAGCCTACCGGTTTGTTAAGTCGAAAGCTCAAAAAATAGAAAACATGTTGAGATGTTTTACAGTTTCGAAATAAGGTTTAGACAATTTATCCATGAATTTTTCTTTTTGTATAATTTTTCCGCAAAAGCGTCAAAATATAAATAAAAGATTGATTTTCAGAAAGGAAAGCGGTTATGAACAAAAAAGCACTTGTTGTAGGAGTTGTTGTAGCTGCCGCAGTTTTAGTCAGTGGGATTATGATTTCCCTTGTTTTAATTTCCGAACAAACTGCAGCTCAAGCTACCGGGGAAAACAGTTCTTATCAGTATATTCTGAAAAATTATCAGAATCAAATTGCCGTTTATGAAAAGGGAAATGATACACCTATACAGATATTGGACGTCCCCATTAGTTCACTACCGCAGCTGGAACAAGCTGCTCTTGAAAGTGGAGTTCCAATTAAGGACGATCAGGAACTTCGGAAAGCAATTGAAGATTTTACTGGTTGAAAAAGGCTCTGTCGACCGGCAGAGCCTTTTTGATATGAGAAATACCGTTTAATTTTCATCGTTTTGCTTTTTTTCTTTTTCCTGTTCATTTTCCGGTTTTACCGGAGAAATAAATTGAAGAGTCATCCGTAGAATTCTGTTTTCGGAAATCTCTTTTACGGTAACCTTTAAATTTTTATAAATAAAAAATTCTCCGTTTTCTGGAATATGGCCAAAGCATTCCAGCGCCCAACCTCCAACAGAGTTACTGCTAGTGTCAATTGACAGTCCATTAACAGATAAGTTTTCAATTAATTCACTTACCCGGAGATCGCCACTTATTTCAAAGGTGTTCTCATCCAGTTCTACAAAATCTCTTTCCTCTTCATCGTATTCATCCCATATTTCACCCACAAGTTCTTCCAGAATGTCTTCAAGAGTAACAATCCCCATATTTCCGCCATACTGATCTGTAACAATGGCGATGTGAGATTTGCTTTTTTGAAGTTCTGTAAGGAGTTCGGAAATTTTCTTTTTAGGAGGGATAAAAACAACACCCTGTAATATATCGCGAATAGAAAAATCTTTTTCTTTAATATAGGCAGTAAAAAAGTCTTTTGAGTAAAGAACACCAATTACATTGTCAATGCTATCTTCATAAACTGGAATTCTGGAAAAATGTTCTTCAACAAAAATATCTTTAATTGTTTCGATAGATTCTTTAACTTCAACTGACACAACATCGACCCTCGGGGTAAGAATTTCATCCGCTGTGATTTCGTCAAAATCCAGAGCGCTTTGAACCAATTCACTTTCCTGTTTTTCCAGAACACCCTCGCCCTCAATTTCCTCAATAATATATTTGAGTTCCTGTTCGGTAACAGACACCTGTTTCTTCTGAGGTTTAAAAATTCGCATAACCCCTTTTTTGATCCCGATAAAGATGTAAACTACAGGCGTTAAAATCAACATGATAACCCAGAGAGGATAAGCAACGAATGGCGCAAAAGAATCTGCAAATTCTTTTGCAAGGCTTTTAGGGAGAATTTCCCCGAAAATAAGGACGATAACGGTGGAGACAAAGGTTGCGATTCCAACACCGGAAATTCCAAACCAGTTTGTAAAAAGCATTGTACTTAACGATGCAAAAGCGATATTTACAATATTGTTTCCAACCAGGATTGTAGACAGAGTTTTATCGTAGTTATCAGCCATTTGAAGAACTTTTTGAGCTCTCTTATCCCCTTCGTCAGCCCGGTTGCACATTCGGATTCGATTGATGGTGGAAATAGCCGTTTCGCTGGCTGAGAAGAATGCTGAAAACAAAACCAACACAGCCAGCACAAGTATCAGATAACCGTCCAATGAAATAGTTTCCTCCTTAATAAATTAAATTAGTGTGAAATGAATTTATATATTAATCCATCAAGCTTTTGCCTGATCACGGATCAATATCAGCTTTTCAGGGGTAAAATGATATTTCCGATTGCAGAAGTGACAAGCCACCTCAATGGTTTTTCCTTCGTGGATCATACTATCAAGTTCCTGTTTCCCCAAACTTATAAGAGCGCGTTCTACCCGCTCTTCGTTGCAGTCGCAGCGGTAAATGGGGTTAGACTCGTCAAGTAGATTGGGCTCAAGTCCTTCAAGAAGCTTAAAACAAACTTCTTCTGGAGGTG
>CAUABB010000098.1 GCA_958427155.1 uncultured Oscillospiraceae bacterium
TGTAAAATAAGGGGTGTAATGTTTAAGAAATTGAGGTGGCTGTCAATGGAACCCAAAAAAATGTGGCAAATGAAGGCTTGCTTGATCATTTTGCTGCTGATTTGTGGAGCGTTGGCCGTTACCTCCTTTTTTTCTGGAAGTAAATGGCCCTGGGTGTTTGTAGGACTGTTTTTGGTCATGCTTCTGGTAACAGTTGTTCGCTTCCATTTTATCAGAAAAGACGCCTATCGTCTGTTAGTAGATGTTGCAGCTCGACTGGATTCGCCTGAGAAAGAGGCGTTAAACCGTTTCCCCCTTCCCGTTTTAGTGGTTGGGGAAAAGCGTGAAATCCTCTGGTACAGTGAAAGTTTTCGTAGCCATATTATGGGCAAATATGATTTGTACGGCGCTTCACTGGATGAGATTACCCGTACACCAGTTGAAAGTTTTTATCTTCCAAATGGCGTGGATTTGGCTTACGGGGGAAAGCTTTATACGGCATATGGGTTTCGTTCAGACGCGCATAAGGTTCCGGTTGACATTTTATATTTTGTGGATAATACCATGCTCAAAAGTATTGCGCAGGAGTATCGTCTTTCTCGTCCCTGCGTGATGATTTTGGTAATTGATAACTATGATGAATTGGTTCAAAATGCTAAAGAAAGCGAAAAATCCCAGATACTTGGAGAAATCGACGGTGTGATTGAACGATATTTTTCTGAAACCAATGGTTTTGTAAAACGTCTTTCCCATGACCGATATCTAGCGATGATTGAGAGACGTCATCTTGATAAAATTGTGGAAACCCGGTTTGCAATTCTTGACCGAACTCGCAAAATTATTGCTAACGAAAGAGTTCCCGCTACTCTCTCCATTGGAGTTGGTTGTGAGGGAAAAGATATGAGCGAGAATGAGGCGGCTGCTCGTCAGTCCCTTGATATGGCTTTGGGTCGGGGCGGTGATCAGGCAGTTGTAAAAACTGTCAATGGCTATGATTTTTATGGCGGTATTTCAAAGGGAATCGAAAAACATACCAGAGTAAAAAGTCGGATTATAGCCACAGCGCTCCTTGAATTGATAGAAACCAGTGAAAATGTGATTGTTATGGGACATCATGCCTCTGATTTGGACTGCGTTGGAAGTGCAATTGCTATGGCACAGGCCATCCGTCGGTTGGGAAAGCCTGCAATTATTGCTATTAACCGTGAAACCTCTTTGGCTTCATCTTTGATTAATAAAGTGTGTGATAACGGTAATGAAAATTTATTTGTTCATCCCAATGTTGCCAGAGATTATGTTACCCGTCGAACCCTTTTGATTATCGTAGATACCCATAATCCTTTGTTTGTGGAGTCTCCAGAACTTTATAAAATGTGTAAAGATGTGGTGGTAATCGACCATCATCGAAAAATGGTAAATTATATAGATAATGCCGTTATTTTTCATCATGAGCCGTTTGCATCATCCGCTTCCGAAATGGTATCGGAGCTGTTGCAGTATTTTGGCGATCGTTGTCGTCCTACCAGAGAGGATGCAGAGGCGCTTCTTTCCGGAATTATGTTGGATACTCGAAATTTTGCTATCCGTACCGGTGTGCGTACATTTGAGGCTGCCGCTTATCTTCGCCGGATTGGAGCGGATACAGTGGCGGTTAGAAAGTTGTTTTCCAGTACAATGGACGACTATCAGCGGCGTTCCAGTTTAGTACAGGATGCGCAGATTTATCGAAACTGTGCAATTGCAATCAGTTCCCAAAACTTTGAAGATATCCGGATTGTGGCCCCGCAGGCAGCAGATGAGCTGCTTGGCATTAATGAAGTCGATGGTTCGTTTGTAATATATAATACCGGCGAGGATATCAGTATTTCAGCCCGTTCAATGGGAGATTTGAATGTTCAGGTGATTATGGAATACTTGGGTGGCGGTGGACACCATACAATGGCAGGAGCACAGCTGAAAGGCGTTACGGCTGAACAAGCGAAGGAAAAGCTGGTTGCGGCGATTGATCGATATTATGAGACATTATCAGTCTAAACAGATTGAACTAAGAATACTGAAAGTTAATATATTCAGGAGGAAATACGGATGAAAGTTATTTTAAAGCAAGATGTAAAAGGAACTGGAAAAGCTGGAGATTTGGTGAATGTGGCAGATGGATATGCCCAGAATTTTTTAATTTAACGCGGGCTCGCTACGTTGGCGAACACACAGGCTATTAATGAAAAAAAGGCTAAGGATGCGGCAAAAGAGCATCATGCAGCCGTTGAACTTGCAGGCGCGAAAGAAACGGCCGCAAAACTTAACGGAAAAACAGTTCGGATAGCTGCAAAAGCGGGAGCAAATGGCAAATTGTTCGGCGCTGTAACAGCAAAAGAAATTTCAACAGAGATAAAAAATCAGTATCAAATGGATGTTGACAAGAAAAAAATTTCTCTTGCGCAGGATATTAAGGGATACGGAAGCTTTACTGCGGAAGTGAAACTTCACCCAGGGGTAACTGCGGAACTTAAAATTGAAGTCGTAGAAGGCTAAAGATAGAATGGTACTGCCTGGTAGTTGTCTTATCAAGCAGTTTGGGTTTAATGGCCCTGCCTTTGGTGCAGGGCTTCGTTTTTCAATGTGAAAGAACTGGTTTAGGAGGATGTTATGGCCGTCAGTGAGACATTAACGCTGGAAACTACGCAGTTGCCTCACAATATTGAGGCAGAACAGTCAGTTTTGGGCGCAATTTTGCTTGACCCGGGGTGTATTTCAACGGCACTTGAGTATATTAAAAGTGATTCCTTCTATCTGCGCCAGCATCAGCAGCTTTTTTCTCTAATGATTTCAATGTTTTCTACCGCTCGTTCTATTGACTATATCACTGTTTTAAACGAGGCGGTTAACGCACAGATTTTTGATTCCGAGCAGTCGGCTAAGGTTTACCTGGCGCAGTTGATGGATTTGGTGCCGACAACTGCGAATATAGAAAGTTACTGTAGAATTGTTCAGGAACGCAGTTATCTTCGTTCTTTGATTCAGGTTGCGCATGAAATTATTGATCACGTAGGAGAGTCTCAAGGGGATGCTAAAAACCTTCTGGATCTGGCGGAACAGCGTATTTTTGAAATTCGCCAGGGAAGAGACGCTATGGGACTCACTAAAATCAACGATGTTATTATCCAAACCTATGACCAGCTTCAAAAGTTGAGTTCGGAGGAACGTAACAAATACCTTGGGCTTAAGACGGGATATTCTGGACTTGACCGGATTACAACGGGATTAAACAAATCGGATCTGATCCTGATTGCTGCCCGGCCGGCGATGGGCAAAACCAGTTTCGCTCTGAATATGGCTGTTAATGTGGCAAAATTTTCGGGAAAACAGGTTGCTATTTTTTCTCTGGAAATGTCTAAGGAGCAGTTGGTCAGTCGGATGCTTTCAAGTGAAGCGCGAATCTCAAGCCATAACTTGCGGATGGGGACTTTAACGGCGGACGAATGGGTTCGCCTTGCTTCAGCGGCTGAAATTCTTTCCCAGACGGAGATTTATCTTGACGATATTCCAAGTGCGACTGTTGCTGACATGAAAGCGAAACTTCGTCGCCTTCCCAATCTGGGATTGGTGGTAATCGATTATCTGCAGTTGATGAGCACTGGACGGAGAGATGGTAACCGAGTCCAGGAAATCTCGGAAATTACCAGGAACTTAAAGATTATGGCAAAGGAACTGGATGTCCCCATTATCACTCTTTCTCAGCTTTCTCGTAGTCCGGATTCACGTACCGATCACCGACCTATGTTGTCCGACCTACGTGAGTCTGGGTCGATTGAACAGGATGCGGATATTGTCATGTTCCTTTACCGTGATGCTTACTATAATCAGGATACGGAAGAGCAGAATATTGCAGAGTGTATTGTCGCCAAAAACCGTCATGGTGAAACTGATACTGTCAGGATGGTATGGGACGGCGCGCATACGCAGTTTACTACGCTGGAGAGTTATCGGGATGATCAATAAGGTTATCAGTTTGATTGAAGAGTATCAGATGTTTCAAAAGGGGGACCGAGTTGTTGTCGGAGTTTCCGGCGGCGCGGATTCGGTCGCCCTTCTTCATTGCTTGTCAAAAGGGATTGAGCAACTTGAGCTTCAGGTCGCTGTATGCCATATTAATCATCAGCTTAGAGGAGAAGAAAGTGACCGGGATGAGAAATTTGTCAGGCAGCTGTGCCAACAATTTTCTTTACCTTGTCATGTTTTGTCTCAAGATGTCGGCGCACTCGCAAAAAAATGGGGGATTGGCATAGAAGAGTGCGGACGAAAACTACGTTATCGCTTTTTTCAGGAGACTGCAGATCTTTATGGGGAAAATACCAAAATAGCCACCGCCCATACCTTATCCGATCAAGCAGAAACTGTTTTGTTCCGTCTGGCCAGAGGCACCGGACTAAAAGGCCTTTGTGGAATTCCACCCGTGCGGGAAGGAATTGTCCGTCCGCTTCTTGGCGTGACACGGGTAGAGGTTGAAAATTACTGTGTGGAACAAGGCCTTGATTATGTAAAGGATAGTTCTAATACAAGTGTGGATTATGCCCGTAATAGGATTCGTTTAAATGTGGTTCCACAGCTTGAAATAATTAATCCTTCTTTTTTGAGAACCTTGGGCGGTATAGTAGAGGATTTCCGTGAGGATGACCATTTTCTCTGGGAAGAAGCGGTTAACAGACTTGGCGAGGCCCACGATGGTGAAAGTGGTTATAAGACAGCTTGCTTAATGGAACAGCCGGGTGCAATGCGAAGCAGAATGCTTATGTTGATTTGTCAGGAAAATTTGTTTTTGGTCGATCGAAAAAAATTGAGAGAACTTGATCAAATAATCCGGGAAAATCACGGGAAAATAAATATGACTGCTGGCCGGTATGCGGTTGTCAGTTCCGGAAAGCTTTCGTTTAAAGATGGGCGAGAAGAGCCCGCTCCTTATTTTGAAATTCCCCTTAAAACCGGTGTGTTGACATTTCCAAGTGGGAACGCCTATAATATAAACATTGTGGACCAAAATGAACTGGAAAAAATTAATAGAAATTTTGCAACTGATATTTTGGACTGTGATAAAATATTAGGAAAAGTTATTATACGGCAGCGCCGAAGCGGCGACCGGATTTCTATGCCTCGACGTGGAGTAACCAAAAGTGTTAAAAAGCTTTATAATGAGGCGGGAATACCGCTGGATATGCGTGGAAAGCTGGCGGTTTTTTCCGATTCTCAAGGCCTGATTTGGGCCGAGGGATTTGGTGTGGATCGCCGGGCAATGCCTGGTCCGGAAACAAAGCGGTTTCTGGTGATTTATAAAATAGAACAGGATTGAGAGGAAGCGGGTATGACAGACGATATTTTGAAAGTGCTGATTAGTGAGGAAGAGCTGCAGAATAAGGTAGCTGAGCTTGGCGCAAAGATCAGCGCTGATTACGTTGGAAAGAACCTGATGATGGTGAGTGTGCTCAAAGGATCAGTTGTATTTATGGCGGATTTAATGAGAGCGATCACCGTTCCCTGTGAAATTGATTTTATGTCGGTTTCAAGTTATGGAGCCGATGTTAAGACAAGTGGTGTTGTCAGAATTATTAAAGACCTTGACCAGGAACTTGCTGGTAAAGATCTGTTGATCGTAGAGGATATTCTTGACAGTGGTATGACGCTGAGTTATATTACGGGAATGTTGCGGCAGCGTGGTCCAAGGTCGATTCGTCTGTGCACTCTATTGGATAAGCCGGAACGTCGTCAGGCTGATGTTGCAGCTGATTATTATGGCTTTGTCGTTCCGGATGAGTTTGTTGTGGGTTATGGGCTTGATTACGCAGAAAAGTATCGAAATCTTCCTTATGTTGGAGTGTTAAAACCGGAGGTATATACAAAGTAAGGGTTGTTCCGCTAAGGAAGTAAGCTTTGCCCTGAAATTTTTTCAGAAGAAGTTGCGAATTGCTTGTCAACCAGATA
>CAUABB010000099.1 GCA_958427155.1 uncultured Oscillospiraceae bacterium
GGAGCGTAGGTCTTGGTTTCCTTGGCTCTGGAAAGTATTTTCTGATCAATAACGGCCCTTACTTCGCGAACTACAATCTTCCCTGTGAGGATGACTGGACCAACATTTTTGTGGCCCCTGGTGCGCCTCGTACCTGGATCTGCCGCACACCGCTGACTTTTGATAAGTGGATTCCGTCCGTCCTTTTCCTCACGCACTATCTTCCGGATGATCCCAAAAACTCTCAGGATATCAACCTCGCTTCTCTTGTGCTGGGGCAAAATGGTATTTGGGGGGATCTGCCCGCGCTTTCAGGAGAGGGTGTCGAACATTTTGGAGAGGTGCTTTCAAAATATAAGGAGGTCCGGGAAGATATTACCGCTGAAGCAGCTGTGAAAAGCGGTATGACCGGTTCCGGCTTTGAGTGTTACGAAAAATTGTCCTCTGAAACCGGAAAAGGGGTTCTTTGTGTCTTTTCAACGGTAAAGGATACCTTCCGCTATATTACATGCAAAAAGACAGCAAATCATTTTTGGGCGTCAGCTCCGGTAACGGTTACCCCGCTTGAGGATGGAACAGCTTTGGTAGAGATCGCTTTTGAGCAGCCCGGTGCGGTTATGGTTTTTTTCGGGGGCGGAGCTGAATGAAAACGCTTTATGTGACGGATCTGGACGGCACTTTGCTTGACGCGGACGCGCGGTTGTCTCAGGAGGCGGAGCGGACTCTTTCCCGGCTGATTAAAAAGGGAATGCAGTTTACCTACGCTTCCGGGCGGACACCAGAGAGCGCGGTTAAAATCATGGAAAATGTTCCGCTCAGCCTCCCGGTTATTATGATGAACGGCGTATTAATTTATGATATGCGGGAAAGAAAATATCTTTTAAAAGAATATCTTTCCGAAAAAAGCGTTGTTGAAATTAAAAAGCTGATGAAGCGCTATCATGCCGGCGGTTTTCTTTACCGTCTTACCGGGGATCATCTGATGACCTATTACGAGCGGGCGGATTCGCTGCCCAAGCGGGAGTTTATCGCGCAGCGCAGGGAGCGGTATAACAAGCCGTTTACACAGGTGGATAGTTTTGATGCCCTTCCGGTAAAAGATACGTTTTATTTTTGTTTGTTGGAGCCGGAAGACGTGCTTGCCCCGCTTGCGAAAGCGCTGAGAGAGATTCCGGAGGTTGGATACGCTTTTTATAAGGATATTTATCATCCGGGAACCTGGTATCTGGAAATTTTCAGCGCTTCTGCTTCCAAATACCAAGCGGTTTGCTGGCTGAGAAATTATTTGAATCCGGAAGAAATCGTCGGATTTGGGGATAACCTGAATGATCTTCCCCTTTTTCAGGGATGCGACCGGCGATACGCAGTGGCAAACGCGACGGAAGAATTGAAATGCGCGGCAGACGGTGTTATTGGATCACATACGGAAAACGGCGTAGTCCGTTTTTTGGAGCAGGAAATAGCTGCGAGCTGTCATCAAGGCTGAGAAGAGGTGCAGTCATGCAGAGTTTTGGAGCAGAACCGTTTTTTGAGTCTCTTTTGAGAGAAAAAGCGTTGTTTCCGGTTTCCGGTCTGTTAGCCGGAAGAATGGAGTGGGATGAGTGGCGTTCTCAGCTGAAGGAATTGGTGCGAAACGCGTTGGGACGGATGAATTTCTCCGATGAGCTTGGGGTAAAGGAACTGGAACGGGTAGAGTATGCGGAGTATACCCGCATAAAGATCGCTTATGAAACGGAGCCGGGGCTTGAAACACCTGCCTATCTTTTGACACCTGCTTATAATCAAACAGGGGCGGCGGTTTTGGCGGTCCATGGCCATGGGTATGGTGTAAAGGATATTGTAGGGCTTAGTCCGGATGGCAGTGAGCGGACAGGAGCACCCGGCTATCAAAAGGATTTCGCGCTTTCTTTGGTAAAAAAAGGTTTTCTGGTTTTTGCGCCGGAATTAATGGGATTTGGCGAGCTTCGTTTTCAAGAGGATAAAGACGCGCCTCATCCTGATACGTCTTCCTGCCGCCGGCTTGCTACCGCTCTTCTCATGTACGGCAGAACGCTGGCTGGTGTTCGTGTGGAGCAGTGTATCCGCGCGCTGGATATTATGGGAACGATAGAACGGATAGACCGAAACCGTATTGGATGTATGGGAATTTCAGGCGGCGGATTGGTTTGTTCATTTTTAACAGCTCTAGACGAACGGGTGAAAGCGGCTGTGATTTCCGGATACGCCAACTCATTCCGGGAGAGCATTTTTACATTTGACCATTGCGTGGATAATTATCTGCCCGGTCTTTCTCTCGGAGCGGAACTTGAGGATGTTCTTTCGTTAATCGCACCCCGGCCGATGCTGTGGGAATCCGGCATCCGCGATCCCATGTTTCCCATTGCTGCGGCGAAGGAAGCGGCGCGTACAGTCCGCCGGGTTTATCGTTTGCTTGGAAAAGAAAATTTATTTGAGCATGATATTTTTGACGCGGACCACCAAATCTCGGGCGATCGTTCTTTTGATTTTCTGGCTGAACATCTTTAAATAAGGTGTAAAAAACAGCTGTCAGCAAAATTTGGCTGACAGCTGTTTTTATGGCTTTAAAAGGTCTTATAGGTCGGTGTTTTAAAAAATGCTTTTAAAATATTTTACGGTGTCTTCCGCAACCGCTTCATAATCATATTGATAAGCGTCAAAAGCGGCCATCCCATCAAAACCGGTTTCCCGCAACTTCGCGATATAGGCTGGAAGATCCATATCGCCCTCATATGGGACCAGATGGTTATGAATTCCCGTTTTCATGTTTTCGACATGAGCGTGAATGATCAGTCCTTTGCAGCTTTCAATTGCAGCCATAGGATCAGGATCCTGCAGAAAAATATGGCCGATATCCGCGTTGATCTTTAAAACGGGTGAATTGATTTCTTGGAACGCTTTCAGCGTTAAAGCAGTAGTGTCCAGGACAAAGCCGGGTTCAAACTCCATCGCCAGCTCAACGCCGAGCTGTTCGGCGTAAACGCAGAGTTCTTTGGTTTTCTCAATTTGGCGATTCCACTGTACTTCAAAAGGTTCCTCCTCGTTTTTTTTGGCCCCGTTAATGATAACCAGAGGAGACTCCATTTCCTTCGCTACCCGGATAGCGTTCCGAACGGCCTGGAAGCGCTCTTCACCTTCTGTGTAATCCATATGTGCGCTGACTGAATAAGCCTTGACACCATATTGCCGAATAACTTTTTTCATTTTTTCGGCAAATCCAGGCGCAAAAAATTCTGGACGAGGATTGAAGCTTTTATCGGAAATTCCAAATTCAATCCCGTCGAATCCTTTTGCCATCAACCTTTTGACACCTTCCTCATAGGGAAGAGGATCTAACATCTGCACGCGTCCCAGTAAATACATTTTTCATATCTCCTTTGCTTGTCGTATTGTTGTATATTTTGTAATATTTATACCATTTGTTTTTATATCTTCTGATAAATCAGAAGTTCAAAAGAAGCGGTAACAGCGAGATGTTCCAATTTATCAAGCCGTTCTAGACCTTCTTTGGAAGTCTTATAGTAGTAAGGGGTCATTTCAAACAGATGAAGAATATCCTGTTGCGTAGGAAGGGTGAGCAAAAGCTTGATTTTTTTAGCCTTTAGAAAATAAAACCCCTCCAAAGGATAATCTTTGACCTCGTTTTGATAAGGAGTGTCATAAATAATCTGTTTAAGTTCCCAGAGATGTTCTTTCCCTGGAATTGCCATAATCAGAAACCCCCCTGGACTTAAAACCCGCAGCAGCTCCTCCTGGCAAAACGGCGCAAATAAATTTAGCGCAAGGTCGCAGACTGAACTTTCAGTAGGAAGGCGAAAAGCACTGGCAGCGGCAAATTCCGCATTTTCTATATCAGGCATCAGTTGAAAAGCTTTTTTCCAGCGCCGCGCCGCTAAATCAACCGCATATTTGGAAATGTCAATGCCAAGCAGTTCGAATTTTTTATTTAAGCTGTGCAGCGCTTCCGCTAGGCGAGTGGTATAGTATCCCTCTCCGCATCCTACGTCCAAAATGCGAAGCGTTTTTCTTTTATAGGGAAGGGAACAAGCGGTGTCGTTTATGGCGTTTGAGAGAAACTCATAATATCCTTTGTTTAAAAAATCACGCCGTGCGGTTGCCATCAGTTTATTGTCGCCCGGCTGTTTGCTCCTTTTTTGGGTGACCTCCAAAAGGTTGACGTAGCCGCTTTTAGCCTGATCAAAAGTATGTCGTTTTCGACAGCGATAACTGCCGCCTTCAAATTGGAGAGGCATGCCGCAAGTAGGACAGGTAAGAGGAAACATAGTCTTTCTCCTTATCGTTGACTGTTCCGTTTATTTGGCCGTATACGCCCTGATCTCTGTTTCGGGGAAGAAAGAGGTTTCTTTCGTACAGAAAAACCAAAGCTGCCCAATTTTGTTCCAAGCTCAAAATACTCACCATGAGCATATGCGGTTAGACCGCAGCGATCCAGATGAAGCTTTCCCGCTTTGTCAAGATAGGCGGGATTAACCAAAACGGAAACGATATCGGCAAGAAACATTTCGTGTGAGCCCAACGAAATAATATTGCTCACTCTGCATTCCATACTCAAGGGACTTTCCGCAATGACAGGACAGCCAGTTTCAGGTCCCGGCTCCGGAGTGAGGTTCATTTTTTGAAATTTATCCGTATCCCGTCCGGAACGCACGCCACAGTAATCCGCGGCACGGACGAGCGGTTTGTTGGTGAGATTTATGACGAAGACGCCTGAATCCCGGATTAACGGGGTGGAATAGCGCTCCGGACGCAGTGAAATATACGTTTTTGGAGGAATTGTGTTGATAATTCCCGTCCAGCCAATCGTAATGATGTTGGGATGCTCCATTGTCCCGCAGCTTACCATTACAGGCGGCACAGGCGCCAGAAGAGCTCCGCCCTTCCATTGAACTTTTTTCATTTTAAAGAATCCTTCCGGTATACGTTTAAGGCTTTGGAAGCTGTTCTCTTTCACGAAGAGCTTTCTGCTTTTCAAGCTTTCTGCGCTGAGCGCGGAGCTGCTCCTCAATGTCGTTTCCGCTTAGAACAAGAGTATCACCGGGGCGAATAACGGTTGACCCGCGCGGGACGATAATTTCACGCCCGCGCCGAATCATCACGACTAAAATTTCTTCCGGAATCTCGGCGTCCATTAGAGAAAGATTTGCCCACCGGCTCTTTTCGTGAACCTTATACTCCAAAAGCTTTGTGTTATATTCTTCCTGATAATCGTTAAAGGTTTTAAGAACCGGGGTGCTCTCATCCACCAGTTTGAGCTTTCGCGCGAAAAGCGGAATGAGAGTCCCCTGAACTGCGACTGAGAAAAGGGCAACAAAGAAAACAATATGGAAAATATCATTCATAATTGGAATTTGATCGTTACTGGCATAACTGACCGCAAAAATAGCAAATACGATAGAAGCCGCTCCACGCAGACCTACCCACGAGACAAAAAGCTGACTTTTAAACGGGATCTTGAACCAGCTTAAAATACTAAAGGTTGCGGCCGGACGAGCAATAATAATCATAAAGACTGAAAGCAGAATTCCAAATACAGCAATTGAAGGTAGACGTGAAGGAAAGGCGAGAAGACCAAGAGTAAAGAAGAGCATGATCTGCATCAGCCAGGAAATCCCGTCGAAGAAATGAACAAGACTGCGCTTGTGAAAAATTTTGCTGTTTCCAAGAATAATTCCAGCAATATAAACACTTAAATATCCGTTTCCACCCAGAAATTCGCTTAGTGAGTAAGAGAGAATCGCAATTCCAATAACAAAAATCGGATAGAGACCGACTATTTCAAATTCAAATCGCCGTAAAACGATCACGGCAACAACAGCAAGAAGAATTCCTACCGTTAAACCAAAACCGATCTGGGATAGAAGCATCAGTATAATTGACCATGGATCATTTCCCGCAGGGGACATCAGCGTAAGGATAACCAAAGTCAACATGT
>CAUABB010000100.1 GCA_958427155.1 uncultured Oscillospiraceae bacterium
GTTAACCGCAGGGTCGTTGGTTCGAGTCCAACTTGGGGAGCCACGTCGAGAGCCTGGAACCATTTGTGTTTCAGGCTTCTTTTTTTGCTCAGGCTGAAATGTTTCGGTTTTGACCGGAATCTTTTGATAGATTCTAATTATAAGTTTATTTTTATCTTCTGTTTTTAGGCCTATTATTTTAAAAATGAGCTGCGTTATTGCGGTATTTGAACCTTTATGGTATAATCACTATAGTTATAGATTTTATAAGCCTTTCTCTGTTTCTTTCTGATGCATCAATAAAAGTAAAAGGGGAATTCATATGGAGAGCAAATTTCAGTTAGTTTTAAAACAGGCGCTACGATATCCGATCCTTTTGATTGTCTCCGGTGTTGTTGCACTTTTTTGCCTGATTTCTTTCTTTATTCAGCTTGGGAATCTTTTTTCAGTTGCAGGCTGGTTTGGAGAAATGCTGACCTGGTATCTAAGAGATTTTAGTTCTTTCTTTTCTAATTTGGGAATTATTATGAACAATGGCATTTTTCTGATTTATTGTCTTTTTTATACCTTACAGTTTTTGGGAACACTCGCTTTAATCGCCCTTCTGTTTGGATTGGCAACAAATTCTTTGAAAGACAGCAAACCGGTTCAAATTATTTTATTGGTAGCTGCAATTGTGGCTTCCTGTATTATTAATCCTTTTTATGAACTGTTTAATGGTTTCCCACTTTTTAGTAGTCCAGTTGCTTTTCTTTACCGTTTTCATAATATTTTACCTATGAATCTTGCGGCTTTGGTTATTGTAATATTTTTGTTTATTTATTTGAAGAAGAAAAAAGCAATGAGCTTCACACTTTATTTATTTATAGCTGGCGGTATCCAGATTCTTTTTGCGCTTCTTCATATTATTGGGAGCCTAATTATCGGTGGTATAGGTTTTGGAGATGTACTTATTTGGTTGATTGATTTAGCTTCTCCGGTATTATTTGTCTTTTTGGGTTGCATGATTGAGGAAAAACTTACAGGGAATCCAGCGCCGTATGTCGGAAAAATTATTTCAGTTATTAATAAAATTCAATTTACGTCTCAGCAATCCTAGTCGGTTTAAGAAGGAGATCCTTTTATAGAAAGTGAAAAAATTTTAATCAGCAATAAAGTAAAAAGGCCCGACGTTTGTCGGGCCTTTTTAGTAGCTTTTATGGTTGACAACCTCTAAAATCATTTGCGCTCCTGTCTGAAAACCGTCAAAAAAAGTTTCCTCTGACACGATACGTTCGATTGTTCCCCAGATTTCACAAAAACGTTTTAAAAGAGCTTGCCCTTCTTCGTTTAATTGAGAAGAAAGATCATTTTCGAGCCGTGAAAGTTGTGACATTGTTTGATAATAGATATTACTTTTAGGGGAAGAAGCTCCTTTTTGACTGAGATATTCCATATAAAGAACATGAATCGGTTCTTTCACAGTGATCACCACCTATATTGGTTAATAAAAATATTTTACTTATTTTAGCGGTTGAAGTCAAGGACTAATAAATACTGTAAAATGATAAAATTAAAACCGATGTTTTAAAATAAAATCTGTGGCTTATCGTAGAAGAAAACAAATAAAGAAATCCGGAGCTTTATAGCTCCGGATTAAGATTTAAATTGCAGTTATACCGTTCGCCTGACCTTTTCTTGGATTTTAACCAGTGCCTTACACATAAAGTAGGCCATTGCCGTTTCTATTGGGAGAGCACACAGATTTTTAAGGACTCTTAGAGGAAATATTTCGTTGAAAACAGAGCCAAAGAAAAGGCAAAGGATAGCAGTAGTCATTATTAAATTACAGATTATTGTGATTGATGTTTTGGCAATAAATACTCGGAGTAGTCCGCACTGATTTTTATACAAAATCAGCCCCCAAATTAAACCTGCAACTGCTGCTACAAGAGTCATCAAAGGGTTGAATGGACCGGTTGGTTTTAGAAAAAAACCGATCAAATCACCCGCGGCTCCAATGACAAAGCCGGGGAGCGGGCCGAATATCATTCCCGCTGCAGTCAGACTCAAAAAACTGAATCCGATTTTCAAAAAAGGCAATACCTGAATGGAAAAAAAAGACAGACAAACATCCAGAGCCAACAACATGGACATCAATGTAAGATTCCGCAGGTCGCGGAACTCCGCAAGTGAATTGGAAATTTTTTGTATAATGCGCGTCATAGCAACACCTCCTGACAAAATTTGCTGTAACAAAATTGGGAGGCGTGCCTCGAAAAATTGTAGTACAGCGGGATGCGGAATCCATACCGCAAGCGCTTAGCTTTTCGTCCAGCCGGCAACTCCCCGTCCCACTGGCACTTTACGCACGGATTCCTACTCTGTATGAACGCAGGTAACAGTATACCGCATTTACAATAGAAATACAACCCTGATTTTTAGCTTTTGTTCATATTGCGGTTGATTGGAGTTGGATACCTACTTGGATTGGAAAAGTTTCATTTTAATAAAGATTATGTTATAATAAAAATAATAATAAAGTACAAATAAATTTGAGTGCTTTCCAATTCGTATGGGAGCTAAACTGTGCGATGGAAAGAGTCTAATCAAATTTTTAAGATTTTTCAGTGAAGGAGGGGAGAATACTGTTTTATCTATTTCGTCAAATATTGATTTGGTTTTTCAGTATTGTTTTTTCTTTTTCGGGTCTGTTTTCTGAGTGGACGGTTGATGAAAATAATGATGCCCTGTTTTCTCCTCCGTCCATGACTGTTTATACAGAGAATTCTGAGCAAGATGCGGTTTCAATGTTTCTAGATGAATATTCTCAGGAAACTTGGGATGACCCGGCTTTTTTACAGAAGGTTTTGGAAGAGGAAAAAACGCAGTATTTTAACGTACAACCTGGAGAACGTGCTCAGGTGCTTTTTAGTCATCAGTCGGGTGTATATGCGTTGGGTTGGGATGATAGCCCGGCCCGTATCGGTTTGTGGAAGATTCAAGAGAATGATTTAGTCCAAAAAACGCTGGACGTAGAAACCCTTTTAATTCGCTTTGGAGTTCTCCAGTTTTCTTTTAATGTTCCTGTTGAGGAAGGAAATTATCTTCTGACGGTCTATCAGAATTATAATACAGGTTCCGCTCTCCACTTTATTTGTTTTTCGGTAGGAGGTACGGATGATTTTGAGAATATTATGTATGTTCCACCGCAAAGTTATGATTTTGAGGAAGCAAAAGCGCTTGGTTATGTCGTTGTAATGGATAGCGGCGTGGAAAATGTTGAGGCGTTGGACCGGTTTATTGATGCCTGGGAAAATGACCGGGAAGATTCTGTTTACCTGATTAAGGAAGGAAAGCAGGGAAAGCCTTTGGCAACCCTTCTTTTCTCCCGGGGAGGAAAGATTATAGCCTTTAATGATTACACTCAGATTGGTGGAGAAGTTTTTCAGAAAGAATATCTTTCCATTGGTGTGCAGACAGTAGGAGATACTCTTCAGTATTATGTTAGTGATGTAGACGGCGAGGGGTACCTTCTGTTTGAAATTAAAAATAATGGATCTTCTGAGGAAGAAGAGTACGGCGGTAGAATCGTTGCCTCAACTCCACGAGAAGATGGAGTTATCTATCTGGTCAATGGCTTTCGCACCGGATTGGAGGAGGAAATGTTTTTTATTAACGTGTTTGTGGACAGTCGGACAAAGACAATTCGATCTGGGACAGAGGTGGATGCAGATGCCCTTCAATTAGGTGATGATATAGCAATTATTGCTGATCCAGCTTATACGCCCCAAACGCCGAATACCATTCGGGCATCTTTGATCTGGGCGGTTCCTGGGGCGGCGGTTGCTTGACAATCCTATTTGTCTTCTTTAAAATTTAATTTATCATGCTGTTATATCGATTTTTAGGTGTATTTTTTATCCAATTGGGTAAAAATTGATAGAAGTGGGACGCAGGAGATTTAGCGGGTGATTGGAAAAATTTCCGCAGGTCTGTAAAGACCTGCGGTTCATATTTGCCGGTAATGGCGGGATAGGAAGGAATTATGACAAAAAAGAAACAGGAATACAACAACGAAAGTATTTCAGCTCTGAAAGGAGCTGATCGGGTTCGGAAACGTCCCGGGGTTATTTTTGGCTCAGACGGTTTAGAGGGATGTGAGCATTCGGTATTCGAAATCCTTTCCAATTCCATTGATGAAGCAAGGGAAGGATATGGAGACAGGATTATTGTTACCCGGTATCTTGATCATTCGATTGAGGTACAGGATTTTGGACGGGGAATTCCAGTTGATTACAACCCAAATGAAAAACGGTACAATTGGGAACTTGTTTTTTGTGAACTGTATGCAGGCGGTAAGTATAATACGAACTCAGGGGAAAACTATGAGTTTTCTCTTGGGCTTAACGGCCTTGGTTCTTGTGCCACCCAGTATTCTTCGGAATATTTTGATGTGGAAGTCATTCGAGATGGATATGTGTATAACCTTCATTTTGAAAAAGGGGAGAATGTCGGAGGACTTCAAAAAGAGCCAACCAAGTCCAAGAAAACCGGAAGCCAGCAACATTGGAAACCAGATTTGGAGGTTTTTACTGATATTGAAATTCCAGTTTCCTATTATGAAGATATTTTAAAACGGCAAGCTGTTGTCAATAAAGGGTTGACTTTTGTATTTCGAAATGAGACAACAAACGGTTTTGAAACAAAAGAGTTTTGTTATGAGGAAGGAATTTCTGATTATGTAAAGGAGCTGGTCGGTGAGGAAGCGCTTACGCCTGTCCAATATGTGGAGGCGGAACGGCGGGGACGAGACCGCGCTGATAAACCAGATTACCGGGTAAAACTTTCTGTGTCCTTTGCTTTTTCAAATCGTTTTAAACTGACGGAATATTATCATAACTCCAGCTGGTTGGAACATGGTGGTTCGCCTGAGAGGGCGGTAAAACAGGCTTTTGTTTCTCAAATTGACGCTTACTTGAAACAAACCGGGAAGTACCTCAAAAATGAAAGTAAAATTAATTTTGCCGATGTAGAGGATTGCCTGGTTCTGGTCTCTTCTTCATTTTCTACCCAGACATCTTATGAAAATCAGACCAAGAAAGCAATTACCAACAAATTCATTTATGAATGCATGACCGATTTTTTAAAGCACCAACTGGAGGTTTATTTTCTGGAAAATCCAGATGATGCCAATAAAATCGCCGAGCAGGTATTGATCAATAAACGCAGTCGTGAAAACGCGGAAAAGACCCGGTTGAATCTTAAAAAGAAGCTGGCAGGTAGTATCGACCTGCAGAATCGTGTCCAGAAGTTTGTGGACTGCCGTAGTAAAGATATTAATCGCCGGGAACTTTATATTGTTGAGGGAGATTCAGCACTTGGTTCCTGTAAACAGGGACGGGATGCGGAATTTCAGGCGATTATGCCAATTCGAGGGAAAATTTTGAACTGCCTGAAAGCAGATTACGATAAAATTTTTAAAAATGATATCATTACTGATCTATTGAAAGTTCTTGGCTGCGGAGTAGAAGTTAAAACCAAGGCCAACAAAGAGCTTGCTTCTTTTGATATAAATGGGCTGCGCTGGCACAAAGTAATTATCTGTACCGATGCGGATGTCGATGGATTTCAGATCCGCACTCTGGTCCTGACAATGCTTTACCGACTTACTCCTACTTTGATTGATGAGGGATATGTCTATATCGCAGAATCGCCACTGTTTGAAATTACCAGTAAAGGAAAATCTTATTTTGCCTATACGGAGAAAGAGAAGACTGAAATCCTTGAAATGATTGGAAAGGATAGATATACCATTCAGCGCTCCAAAGGACTTGGCGAAAATGAGGCGGATATGATGTGGCTGACTACGATGAATCCTGAAACCAGAAGACTGATTAAAGTAACCCG
>CAUABB010000101.1 GCA_958427155.1 uncultured Oscillospiraceae bacterium
CGTGCAGGCCGGATTAGAGTCTTTGCCCCAAGTTTCTCCTGTTTATCATCATTCCGCGTCCTCAATGATTCCGCCTCCCAAAACAATATCGCCATCATAAAAAACAGCGGACTGCCCTTTGGCCACCACCCGATACGGCTCATCCAACCGCACCTCAGCACAGCCTCCCTCGCAAAGGATTTCCGCTAAAACCGGCTGAGCGACTGAACGAAGTTTTACCTCCGCTCTGAACCGCTCCGGCAGAGGCCGTCCAATTGGAGTTGTAAGAGAGGAAAGGAAAACAGTCCGGATCATATCCTCGCCAGCCCGGGCCAGATAGATCCGATTTCCTTCTGGATCAATCGTTTTGATAAAGACCGGCTCTCCCAAGGCAATTCCAAGCTTTTTACGCTGTCCGACCGTATAATGAAGGATCCCCCGGTGCCTGCCGCAGACAGCGCCGTCCGGAGAGATAAAATCCCCCTCCGGCAGCTTTCCGAGACGCCGCTCAATGAATCCGGCATAGTCATGATCCGGGATAAAACAAATTTCCTGGCTGTCCGGCTTTTTTGCGGATGTGAGTTCCAGCCGCTCCGCAATCGCGCGAACTTCGGTCTTTTCCATCGCCGCAAGAGGAAGAAGCAAACGAGACAGAACATCCTGTCCGAGCCGGTAAAGCATATAGGATTGATCGCGTTTCAGACAGGCTGCTTTCTTGAGCAGAGTTATATCGCCCCTTTTCTCCAGCCCGGCGTAATGTCCAGTCGCAACCAGATCATACCCAAATTCGTCCGCTGCTTCCAAAAGCGCTTTGAATTTTACAGAAGGGTTGCAGCGGATACAAGGATTCGGGGTCCTTCCAACCCTGTATTCCTCCATAAAATAAGATATAACCTCCGCCTCAAAGCGGGCTGACAGATCTTTTACAAACAAGGGAACACGCAAAGAGGCGGCGGCATCCCTCGCCGCCGCCACCGTCTCATCATGCGCAGGCGACATCCTCAAAACGACGCCTCCAACATCATAGCCCTGTTCTTTCAGCAGATGGACGCAAACCGAGCTGTCAACTCCCCCGGAAAGCGCCACTAATACCCTCTTACTCATGAAGATGGCAAGCCTCGCACTCGCCAATATCACCGACAATTGGAAGCGGATCAATTCCCTGGCGGGTATAGTAATCGCTCAGTGCGGCTTTAATTGCCTGTTCCGCCAGAACGGAACAATGAATTTTACTTGCCGGCAAACCGTCAAGCGCCTCGACAACCGCTTTATTGGTAAGTTTCAGCGCGTCATCAATACTCTTGCCCTTAATCATCTCGGTGGCAATCGAACTGGTAGCAATCGCCGCACCACAACCAAAGGTTTTAAACTTGACGTCTTCAATGGTATTGCCGTTAATTTTAAGGTACATTTTCATGATATCGCCGCACTTGGCGTTGCCAACCTCACCAACACCATTCGCATCTTCCAATTCACCAACGTTACGGGGATTGGAAAAATGATCTAAAACTTTATCGCTATATAACATTGCAACCATACTCCCTTCAAACTTACTTTTCAAAAAGTTAAACAAAAGCGGACTGGCTACCGTTCCATACCGGACTCATATCACGCAGTGTTTGAACTACGCCTGGCAGAACCTCAAGAATATAGTCTACGTCCTCGTCAGTGGTATCATCCCCCAGTGAAAGTCGGAGAGAACCATGAGCCACCTCATGCGGCAGACCAATCGCGAGCAGTACATGAGACGGGTCAAGCGAACCCGACGTGCAGGCGGAACCAGACGAACCACAGACTCCTTTTAAATCTAACCGGAGAAGAAGTGCCTCTCCTTCCACCGCTTCGAACGAAACATTGACATTGCCGCAAAGTCTCTTTTTCGAATCGCCGTTAAGCCGGGATGCCGGAATTTTAAGCATCCCATCAATCAAACGGTCACGGAGCTTTGTTAGCCGCTCCACTTTGGTATCAAGGCCATTTACAGCATCTTCCATAGCTTTACCAAGACCGACAATATAAGCGGTGTTTTCTGTTCCTCCCCGCTTTCCGCTCTCCTGCCCGCCGCCGTGCATAAAATTATCAATCACGACACCCTTGCGGATATAAAGCGCGCCAATCCCCTTCGGCGCATGGATTTTATGGCCGGAAAGAGAGAGCATATCAATATTTTGCTCTTTCACGTTAACCGGTACATTGCCGATAGCCTGCACCGCGTCGGTATGGAACAAAACGCCTTTATCGCGGCAGACTCTCCCAATTTCCGCAATCGGCTGGATGGTGCCGATTTCATTATTTGCATACATGATTGTAACCAACGCCGTATCCGGGCGGATGGCCTTTTCAACCTGCTCTGGAGAAATGAACCCCATGTTGTCCACCGGAAGATAGGTCACCTCAAAACCGTGTTTCTCCAGATATTCGCAGGTGTGCAACACTGCGTGATGCTCAAAATTACTGGTGATAATATGTTTTTTCTCTTGGCTCGCAAACCGCATCGCCGCGCCTTTAATCGCCCAGTTGTCGCTTTCCGTTCCACAAGAAGTAAAATAAATCTCACGGGATTCCGCGCCAATCGCCGCAGCGACCTTTCCGCGTGCTTCCTCAATTGCCCGTTTCGCTGTCCGGGCGATACTGTAAACACTGCTGGCGTTGCCGTAATGCTCGACCAGATAAGGCATCATCGCGTCCAGAACACTCTGGGACACCTTGGTTGTCGCAGCATTATCTACATAGACAAAACGTTTTTCCATCTATCTCAGTCCTTTTTGGATCATTTAAAGCAAATTTTTGTTACGATTTTATTATATACTAATTTAGTGTATAAATCAAGTTGTGCAAAAATATTTTTACTTTTTCATTTAAACTTCTGACTCTGCGCAACTGCCAGAGCATCACATCGTTCATTCTCCGGATGTCCTGCATGACCTTTCACCCAGATATATTCTATTTCGTGCTGCTCTATCAGGTTCAGAAGCTTGTCCCAGAGATCGGGATTGAGCGCCTTTTCTTTTTTGTTTCGCATCCAGCCGTTTGACCGCCATTTTTTTGCCCATCCCTGTGTAATGGCGTCCAAAACATACTTCGAATCACTGTAAACAGTAACATGACAGCGGTATTTCAGGGCTGAAAGGCCTTCAATCAGCGCAGTGAGTTCCATCCGGTTATTAGTTGTCTGCGCCTCTCCGCCGGAAAGTTCTTTTGAAATCTCGCCACATCTTAAAATGCAACCCCAGCCTCCTGCGCCGGGGTTGCCGCTGCACGCTCCATCCGTAAAAAGTTCTACCTGTCTTAATTCCGCCACAAAAACGCTCTCCTATTCTTCCGAATTTTCCAACGTCAGGTCAAGCTTAATATCCAAACTCTCCGCTCATGGAGTCATCGTTTTCAATCCAATCCTCAACATTCACCGTTGTAAACTTTTCCCGAGTGTTCCGAATAATTACCGTACTGATCCCAGCGTTAATAATTAATCTTTTGCACATCGAACAGGAACTGATATCGCTCATCAATTCTTTCGTCTTTGCGTCTACCCCGACAAGATAAAGTGTTGCATCCAGCATATCAGGGCGGGCAGCTGAAATAATAGCGTTTGCTTCCGCATGGACAGACCGGCAGAGTTCATACCGCTCTCCGCGCGGAATTCCAAGTTTTTCGCGGGTGCAATATCCCACATCGGAACAATTCTGGCGACCCCGGGGCGCACCATTATAACCGGTTGAAATAATCTGATCGTTTTTAACAATAATTGCCCCAAAGTTTCTGCGCAGACAGGTTCCCCGCTCCGACACCGTCTGAGCAATATCCAGATAATAATTAATTTTATCCCGTCTCTCCATAAAAGTACCTCCAGCCATTATTCTCCGCCGCTCCGCAAACAGCCGGCAGTCGGTTTGTGTCCATTATAGTGTGAATACTTTTTAAATGCAAGAATCTTTTTACAACCGAGCCTCTATATGGTAAAATAAAGGCTGTACATATTATATCTTGTCCTAAAATATTCTTTCCCAAACGAAAATTGGGGAAAGACAGAGCTTTTCATGAAAAGCGGCTGCTCTCAAAACAAATTTAAAGAAAGGAATCCTCTGCCAAG
Source organism: uncultured Oscillospiraceae bacterium (assembly GCA_958427155.1). GTDB lineage: Bacteria > Bacillota > Clostridia > Oscillospirales > Ruminococcaceae > Metaruminococcus_A. The sequence continues at coordinate 4,070 of CAUABB010000101.1, forward strand.
CAAGCGGGATGAATGCTTTTATGGAACGACTGACCGATATCGGCGTGGTGAAAAATCTTCTTACCCGCCATCACTTCACCTTTTCCAAATCACTCGGACAGAATTTTTTGGTCAACCCCTCTGTCTGCCCGCGGATCGCGGAGATGGGAGGAGCGAGGCCGGGAGTCGGCGTAATCGAAGTCGGCACCGGAATCGGCGTTTTGACAAGGGAGCTCGCGCGCCGTGCCGAAAAAGTCGTGGCGGTTGAACTAGATTCTCGTCTACTCCCCGTTTTAGATGAAACCCTCTCTGAGTTTAAAAATATAAAAATCATCAATGACGATATTTTAAAAATTGATCTCCAGCAGTTGATTCGGGAAGAATTTTCGGGAATGGATGTTGTTGTCTGCGCGAATCTCCCCTATTACATCACTTCTCCTGTTATTATGAAACTACTGGAGGAGAGACTTCCCATAAAGTCGGTCACTGTAATGGTTCAAAAAGAGGCTGCGGCACGCCTCTGCGCGAAACCTGGCACAAGGGATACAGGAGCTGTCACCATTGCCGTACGGTATTTCAGTGACCCCAAACTTCTTTTTCATGTATCGCGCGGAAGCTTCCTACCCGCCCCGAACGTTGATTCTGCCGTTATCCGGCTAGATATCCGAAAACCAGAACCTTTGGACTTTGATGAAACTTTCTTTTTTCAAACGGTGCGGGCCTGTTTTGCCCAACGTCGGAAAACTGTGGTCAATTCGGTTTCTGCTTCCCTGCGGTTTAACAAAGCCGAAGTGGCGCAAGCGCTCAAGCAAAGCGGGGTCCCGCCGGCCGCACGGGCTGAGGAACTGCTGATGGAAGACTTTATTGCCCTCGCGCGGGCTCTTTCCCATCTTTTTATAAAGGAGCTGAAGTGATGATAAAAGCAGTTATTTTTGATATGGACGGGTTGATGTTTGATACCGAGGCTCTGGCTAAAAAGGGCTGGCTAATCGCGGGCCGGGAATGCGGCCTGCCCATCACTGACGAAATTGTCTATAAAGTAATCGGCATGAACGCTGCAAGTGTTCAAAAAACCTGTGAAGATTATTTTGGCCCCGGTTTTGATTATGACAGTTTCCGCCAAAAGGTTTCCGACTATATGCAAAAAACCCTGGAAGAAGATGGAATTCCGGTTAAACGGGGGCTTCCCGAGCTTCTCGCTTTCCTGAAAGAAAACGGATACCGCACGGCGGTTGCCAGTTCCTCCTCCCGTTCTACCGTAAAAGATTATCTGCGCCGCGCCCAGATGGAAAACAGTTTTTCAGCCTTAATCTGTGGGGATATGATCCAAAGGGGAAAACCGGAACCCGATATCTTTCTGAAAGCGGCGGAAGAGCTCTCCGTTCCGCCGGATGAATGCCTGATTCTGGAGGATTCCTCTAACGGAATCCGGGCGGCGCACGCGGCCGGGATACGGGTTGTCATGGTACCCGACCTGATTGCTCCTACCCCCGAGCTCCGCGCGCTTGCCTTCAGAATCTGCGAATCTCTGCTTGACGTGATTCCTCTTTTGGAGAAAGAGCGGGGGAGGCTCGTTTGAATGGATAAGTTTGTTCCCTTCTCCAGTACCTTTTCCTGGGAAATAATCTCTCTTTCCGTGCCGGACGCAGTTTTCCTTTCACTTGTCGTTTTTGTTATTCTACGGCTTACCTGTTTCAGAAAAATGAAATTTTCTAGAACTCTTCTCTGTGGAGCTTTTGCTTGCTATCTCGGTATTGTTGCCGTTCTGGCTCTTCTCCCCGTTTTT
>CAUABB010000102.1 GCA_958427155.1 uncultured Oscillospiraceae bacterium
GTATCACTGTGATACGGGTCCCATATCCATAAATTATTTTTTTCTTTTCCCTTTCGGCTTCAATTCGTTTTTCTTCTTTACTAAGCGGAGTAATCCTGATTGGCTTTTCCAAATATTTTTCCGGTCTTTTGCCTTTTTTAGAAAAAGCATTTGCAAGAACTGTAGAAAATGCATTATAAATATAAAGACCTTGCATCCACAATTCTTGATTTTTTTGTTCAATTTTTATTATATGTGCATCTCTAAAACACTTAACCAAATAGGGATCGCGTTCCCAATATTCTTTTGTTGACATTCCAATTGATAAATAATACGGGAACGCATCCCAAAATTCTTTTTCTAATGATGACGATTCATTTTCTAATTCTTGCTCAAATTCTATTAAAGCTGAATCGTCATTCGAGAGTTTTTTGAGTCATATTCCTCTTCTTCGTGAATCAATGCTTTGTGAGGAGCGTTATACAACATAAGTAATCGTTCAACAGCGGCTTGAGAAAGTCCTTTTAAATCTTCAAAAAGAATCTTATCTGTACGCTGCCTTGAAATATTTCTGTGATGCATACGGAAAGAACCATAAAACAATATTGGAAGCATTTCCATAGAGTTTGAAGCCATTTCACTTACGTTAAATCCTTGTCTATTTGTGAAAACTACGCTTTCTCTAGAAAATTCAAGAGTATATTTTTCACCGGTTTCATTATCTGTCAAAATAATTGGTTCAACTTTTTCATTAGCAACATTTTTAGCCATAAATTATCCTCGCATTCTCTTTAAAAAAATTACTCATCTGTAGATTTTGCAGCCCATCCTGCAATCTGGTTTGGAGCCACATAAGCCTCAATACTGAGTACAGAGTCTACTTCAGCAGCGCTAAGTCCAAGATCGGATGGCATCCCAGCAAAGTAAAAGCTATTTGTAAGCCCAGGGACAAAAATTTCAAACCAAGTAGCAAATTCGCTTTCTTTTCCTGTTTCAGCGGCAGATACTAATTCTGCCCACGCAGTTATAAATTCTTCTGTATTATTAGCTGTAAAAGCCACAGAACCACCCGGATCTTTTAATCCCGGAATATATCTTTTCCATTCAATATCTGAAAGATCAGTTACATCAAGAGAAGATGGTTCTGGGTTTAAATCAGGTATTGCTTTAATATTTGGAAGTGTAGTATAACCAGTAGTAGGTCTTGTCCCAGATGTGGTTTCAACAGCATATTTAACTAATATACCAGCAGTACTAAGTTCAAGGGCCATATTTATATTTTCTCCTTATTATTTTCTATACATTTGGAATATTGTGTTTTCTCCATTTTCTTTTCCGCTAGATACAACAGCTTTATATCTTGCCGTTATTCTATATATTGATCTGTCAACGTTTGGTATTTGTGATCTTAATGTTCTTGTAAACATCATATTTTGCATTGCAGTATCTATAACATCTGTTATAGCTTTTGCTTCAGCTTTTTTCCCATTTTGTTTATTGCTATAAACGTTTAATGTATATAGCAAATTAGCATTGTTTTCTTGTAAATTTGTATCTTGCGATTCCGTATATGTAAAATTATCATCTTCTACCAAACACACGCATGGAAAAGAAGCCGGAGCTTCTACATATTCTCCATAAAAAACTATATTTGGAAATTTTTCTTGTAAAGCCTGATAAACCTGATTAATTACAATATTTTCTATATCTATCATTACAAGAAAACCTCCAACGCAATTTTTTTAATATTTGATTTTATATCCTGTTCTGCTTGCCACATTGCCATAGCCGGAGGATTTCCAAAAGACTTTTTTCCATGTGAATAGTACCAACCATTTGGATTATTCCAATGTCCTTTGCCATTTTCCCCTAATGACCATGTGCTTACCCCCATTCCAAAATCTGTAGCGTCAGGATGTCCTTCTCCGATTACACCTGATCCAAATTCAATGAAACATACAGAGTTTCCATTTGCAACTATTTTGTAACCATTTTCTATTTTTTCCACCGAAAGACTTACATCATTTATCCCATCATAAATTGCATTTTTAAATTTAACTGTTGCAGTATCTAGTCCAATATCTGCTAGCCTTTTTACAAATAATTCTGATTTAGATTGAACATCTTTTTTATATTTTTTTATCTGACTTAATGCATTTTCTATGCTTTCATTGTTTAAATAGAATGTTATCTTTTTCAAGAAACATCTACCTCTCTTACAGCGTAAGTAACGCTGTTTAAACTTCTGGCAATAGCTGATACTACAAAATTATGAGGGGTGTTGTTATCTGGCGTAATTCCTATCCATAAAATACTATCTTCTGAAATAGGAAGATTCATATCACAAGTTATGAGTGTTTTACTATAATTTAAAGAAATTCCAAACATATCCAATGATGAATCTCCCTTAGAAGCAGATACATTCATCATTACCATTTGAGGGGCAGAATAAGATACACTATTTTCTCCTGATACATTTCCATATTCATCTACAACTTGTGTCGTTCCCTGAAATAATGCATAATAAATTTGCTGTTTGTTACGGTCTAGACATTTCAATTTGTTTCCTCCGTATTTTTAACGGCAATTTTGGCATATGGAGTAAGTCTAGCAAGAATATCTTCATCATTAACCGACCAATATGTTCGATTAATTCCATTTTCATTGTGTGAAGTTTCTCCCTCTGCTCCCCTTTTCAAAAATAATCTTACTGCCAATTCGCATTGTGTCATTGAATATTGGCTAGGTATTTCTGTTTGTGTAGGATCAAATGGATATAATCTTTTAAGCATCATCTCAGCAGCTACGGAAAGATACACGGAACAGACTTCAGACGTAGCAGATGGGTCATTATCCAATAAAATTTGCATTGTCTCAATTTGTGTGTTTTCGTCCATTCCGTGTTCCTCCATTTGCATTATTTAACTGATTTTTTGGTATACGTTCTTTTTTTAGCGTGTTCAATAACGTTCTTGCTTTCAGTTACATTTTCTTTATCTTTAAATCTCTCAGGATAAATATCCTGTTCTCTCCCTATCATTAATCCTTTGGATGTCATCCGCGTCATATTTAACCACCTTAATCATTTGGAGTCGCCGCTGAATGTAGATAAATACCATTAACTTTGTTTTCCTCAACAAAAGCATCATGATAAATACGATAATCCATTTTCCACGCATCTGCTTGCTGATTTACTTCAGGAGAAAAAATTCTAGGAATAACATGTTTTACAATCTGAACAACTGCGCTTGGGTGAATGATCATAAAGTTAATTGGAGAACCTCCAATAGTAAATCCTCCTGATGTCTGTTCCGATGTAATTCCATCATTCAGCGTAATTGCCGTATTAAATCTTCCGACCGGTACTCTAATAACCGGCATTTCGTTGTAATATTCTACATTTCTATTAACGCCGTTTTCGTTTGCCAAATAGCGAGTAATGTTGCTTTTAAGCTGTTTATAAGCATTTTCAGAAACATACAGAAGTCTTCCTTCTCTAGGAACCTCTGCATCACCTAAAGCTTGCTCGGCTGTATCAATAAGAGAAGCTACATCAGTAGACGTTGAAATATCAGCCGATGCTGTAAGCCCTGCTTCTGACGCATACTTAGCAAATCTATATGCATCCAATTCTGGAACAACATGATTTCTTACAAATTCTCCTGCAAGAGTACCAAACGCCATTCCCAGTGTTTCATCGTTATCCATTACATCTATAAAAAACGAACGTCCACGGTCTTGGCTTAATGTAAGAGTTTCCCAGCTTCCATTAACATTTCCAGTAACAAACCCATTGTTTCTATTATAATTCCCAAGCCCATCCATGCTTGTCTTGTAAAGCTGTACCGTTTTAGCTCCAACAAATCTTACTCTTTCATTGGCCGCGTCAAATCTTGAAGTAAGCGATGCCATTTTATATACTTCATCTAAAATAGGAAGATATATTTGTGCTAATGTAAAAGAATTAGTTACAGCCGGTGCTGTATATGCCATATATTATTTACTCCTTTTTAACATTACAGGCCAGCCCATTTTCTCAATTGTTCTATTTGCTTTTCTTCAGAAAGTTTACTTGTAGGTACATCACCATAAGAAATTCCGGGCTGTAAATTTAACGCCTGTTCTTCAATTGTTTTTTTCTGATTCTCAATAAATTTTTTCTGATTTTCAAAAACGACATCTGTTTCCCCGGAAGCCATCGCCTCGGCTGTTTTAGCCGCAAGATCAGGATCATATCCAAGTTCTAGATATTTTGCTTTATATCCCGAAACTGTTTTTTCTTTTCTAAGATTTTCTAGTTCCGTTTTCATTGCAATTGCTTCTTCTTCTCTTGCTGCCTCAGCAGCCTCAGCTTCAGTCATTTTAGATTTAAGCTGTCTTGAAAACTCAGCAGCCTCTGATGCTTTTTTATCAAATAATTCTTTTTTTACCCATCCGGTATAATCTGGTTCAGGGACTTCAATTTCTAAATTAGACAAAGCTGTTTTTTGCTCATCTGAAAAACTGTCAAAATTTGGGATAACATTAGTGTCGATTTTTACTTTCATTTTTGCGATTCTCCTTTGGGATTTAAGACTTCTCTGTCTTTTTTATTTGAGCTTATAGACATCTCCGTCTTTCGGGCTTTTAAAGTGCATCTCCGCACATAAAAAAATGGGCTAACAAGATTTAACTTGCTAGCCCTTACTTTGACTATTTAGGCACATCATTTTTGCCTTTTATTCTTTTGGTTTTGTTTTTAAACTCCTTTTTATTTCAACTACCACAAGGTTTTCATTTCCTTTTCGTGCCTCATTTTTAACTTCCGCAATTCCTCCATTATTGATAATTGCGTTAATTGCTTCTACTATATTTTTGTGTTTAGTAATGTCAATCATTATGTAACCCCCACGTCTTCTCTTGTGACTTCATCAATATTAATATTTTCTTGAGATTTTCCCCACATTTTTTCAATGTATTCTTTGGAATTTTCAACATCAGCAACCGGATCGTTTGAAACGCCAGACCTTGAAAAAGCAATTTCAGGTGAAAATCCTAATTGTTTCAAATTCAAAGCTCCCTGAGTTTTTACTAAAAGATTTGATGTTTCGTTTCTTACAATTTGTAATTGAAAATCATTAATTTTAATTCCCAAATTTACTTTTTTGTTTAAAATATCTATAAAAATTTCATCAAAATACCTATTTGATTCAATAAAAAGGTCTTTTGTATTTCTTGCTACTGTATCGGCTTGATACCATCCATCTCTATATAAAACCGCTGCCCCTGTATCGCTAGTGCTCGATCCGCCTTTTGTAGTTGTAGGCATCCCACATATTGTAAGAACTTGCTGATATAACCAATCAACAAAAATTTGAGTTTCGCTTTGGTTAAGCTGTTCTGATAAAATTTTAAAATCAGCTTTGTTTTCTCCTATTGATTTTAAAATAATCATTCCGGCTTTTCTTATGTCGTTTGCTGTTGTACCATCTTCAAAATTACAGTTTACAGCTACCGCCAAACTTTGAATAAATTGGTCAATTCCATCCACTCTATTAGACTGTACATCATTTATTGCATTTAAAAGAGGAATTACACTTTCAAACGCCCCCATATTTGCCGAATTATATCTGTACTCTATAATTGGAATTTTACCAAGCGTATTTGGCTTTGGATATTCATCATAAATACCATATGCTGTAACAGTAGCAGGATCATTTGTAGCTGTTCTAGAATTAAAACCGCCTTTTAGTTTGAAAAAACTATTTTTAGTGATTGCATCTATTGAAACATCGTTGTCGTCAGTTACAACAATCTTTATTCCAAGTTTCGGCTCATTTCC
>CAUABB010000103.1 GCA_958427155.1 uncultured Oscillospiraceae bacterium
GCTCAGCTCGCCAATCCTGATAAGCGAGTGATTAATATCGCGGGAGACGGCAGTTTTCATATGAACTGTAACGAACTGGTTACCGCGTATAAGTTTAATGTTCCAGTTGTGGAGCTTCTCTTTAATAATAATGTGCTTGGAATGGTGCGACAGTGGCAGCGCCTATTTTATGAAGGACGTTTTTCTCAGACAACCCTTGATCGGAATACGGATTACCGTAAATTGGCTGAGGCATATCATGTCCGCTATCTTCGAATAGAGACGCCGAAAGAGGTGGAATCGGTTTTAAAAGAGGCGCTTAACGGGGAAGGCCCGGTTTTAGTGGAGTGCATAATTGATCAGGATATTAATGTTCTGCCAATGGTTCCGGCGGGAGCGAGTATTAATAAGCCGATTCTTGAAATAAAAGCTTAATGTCTATTTAATGAAACAGGTGAATTGTATGAAAAAGATTTCTGTCTTTGACTCAACTCTCCGAGACGGTGCACAGGCGGAAAATATTACCTTCACCGTGGAGGATAAGTTAAATATTGTTAAAAGCCTGGATAAACTGGGCATTGATTATATCGAAGCAGGGAATCCGGGTTCCAATCCCAAAGATTTGGAGTTTTTTACCCGTGTAAAAGAACTTGAGCTTAAAAACGCAAAGCTTGTCGCCTTTGGTTCGACCAGACGGCGAGATGTTTCTGTGGAAGAAGATAAAAATGTACAGGCTCTTTTAACAGCGGACACTGACGTAGTGGCAATATTCGGAAAAAGTTGGGATATGCATGCCACTGAAATTATAAAGGCTACGTTGGAACAAAACCTGGAAATGATTTATGATACCCTTTCATTTTTCGTTTCTAAAGGGAAAACGGTTTTTTTTGACGCGGAGCATTTCTTTGACGGCTACAAGGAAAATTCCGTTTATGCCTTAAAAACATTGGAGGCTGCTGAAATGGCGGGTGTTGCAGGGTTGGTTCTCTGTGACACCAATGGCGGATGTTTTCCAGATGAGATTAGCCGGATTGTAGCTGAGGTAACCGCAAAAGTAAATATTCCGGTGGCAATTCATTGCCATGATGATATGGGTTGCGCCGTGGCGAATACCATTGCGGCTGTCAGGGCAGGGGCCAGACAGATACAGGGAACTTATATCGGTTACGGGGAACGGTGCGGAAACGCCAACCTTTCTGCCATTATTCCAAGTTTGCAGCTAAAATTGGGGTATGAGTGTATTCCACCGGAAAAGGTAGTCAGGCTGACAAAAACCGCGCGGTATATTGCCGATATTTCCAATATGATTCTTCCGAATTCCCTTCCTTATGTGGGAAAAAGTGCATTTGCTCATAAAGGTGGTATGCATGTAGATGGAGTAACTAAAAATCCCCGGTCGTTTGAGCACATTTCGCCGGAAACGGTTGGGAACCGGAGAAATGTTCTTTTAAGCGAGGTTTCAGGAAAAGCGGCACTTCTCTCTAAGTTGGAGCTTTTGGGAGACACGGTTTCCAAAGATTCGCCGGAAGCCGGTTCTTTGGTTGAAATGGTTAAAGAACTGGAGTATAACGGTTACCAGTTTGAGGCGGCTACTGCTACCTTGGAGTTATTGGCGCTGAAACATCTTCATAAATTCAAATCATTTTTTGAAGTCGTCAACTTCAAGGTGATCGGTGAACGAACTGAAGAGGGAGCACATAACCGCGATTATGCTATGATTAAAATCAAGGTGGAAGATCAGTTTGAAATTACAGCTGATGAAGGGGATGGTCCGGTTCACGCGCTTGATATTGCTTTGCGGAAAGCGGTTGGAAAATTTTACCCTTCAATTGAAAAAATCCGTTTGGTTGACTACAAAGTTCGCGTCATTGAGCCTAAAGATGCGACTGCGGCGCAGGTTCGAGTTTTTATTGAAACCACGGATGGAGATAATACTTGGACGACGGTGGCAGTTTCCTCGGACGTAATCAACGCGAGTTTGAACGCATTAGTTGATTCTGTTGAATATAAGTTGTTAATGGATTCTAAAAAACAGATTTGAAAAGGAGTGTAGAGAAATGGGAATGACAATGAGTCAGAAAATTCTGGCTGCCCATGCCGGGTTGGAAAAGGTTGAAGCGGGTCAGTTGATTAACGCAAAGCTTGATATGGTTCTGGGTAATGATATTACCTCTCCGGTTGCAATCAATGAGTTTAACAAAGCGGGTTTTGACCACGTTTTTGACAAAAACAAGATTTCTTTGGTAATGGATCACTTTACTCCCAATAAGGACATTAAAGCGGCCACACAATGTAAACAATGCCGTGAATTTGCAGATAGCATGGGTGTGGTGAATTATTATGATGTCGGCGATATGGGGGTTGAACACGCGCTTCTTCCGGAGAAGGGTCTGGTTTGTGCAGGCGAGCTTGTTATCGGCGCGGATTCACACACCTGTACTTATGGTGCGCTCGGTGCGTTTTCTACTGGCGTAGGTTCAACGGATATGGCCGCTGGTATGGCAACCGGTGAAGCTTGGTTCAAAGTTCCGTCGGCGATCCGCTTTAATCTCACCGGGAAGCTGAACCCGTGGGTGAGCGGAAAAGACGTTATCCTTCATATCATTGGAATGATCGGGGTAGACGGCGCTCTTTATCAGTCAATGGAATTTGGCGGCGAGGGACTCAAGAACCTGACGATGGACGACCGGCTCTGCATGGCGAATATGGCGATTGAGGCGGGCGCGAAAAACGGTATTTTTGAAGTGGACGATGTGACAATCGCTTATATGAAAGAGCGGGTAAACCGTGAGTTTAAAATTTATAAGGCTGATCCGGACGCGGAATATACCCGTGTGATTGACATCGACCTTTCTCAGGTAAAATCCACGGTTGCTTTCCCGCATCTTCCGGAAAATGCGCGGACGATCGATCAGGTCGGTGATGTAAAAATTGACCAGGTTGTCATTGGTTCCTGTACCAACGGTCGTCTTTCCGACATGGAAACCGCTGCCCAAATTCTCAAGGGGAAAAAGGTGGCAAAACATGTTCGCTGCATTGTGATTCCAGCCACTCAAAAAATCTGGATGGAATGCGTTAAGCGCGGTTATATGGATATCTTTATCGAAGCGGGTTGTGCCGTTTCTACGCCGACCTGCGGCCCCTGCCTTGGCGGTTATATGGGAATTCTTGCGGCCGGAGAGCGGGCGGTAGCGACAACCAACCGTAATTTTGTCGGCCGAATGGGACATCCTGAAAGTGAGGTCTATCTGGCAAGCCCAGCGATTGCGGCGGCCTCTGCCATCGCGGGGAAAATTGCCGACGTTTCCGAAGTACTGTAAAGGAGGATTGCAAAATGAAAGCACATGGAATTGTACATAAATATGGGGATAACATTGACACTGACGTTATTATTCCGGCGCGTTATCTGAATACATCTGATCATAAAGAGCTTGCTTCTCACTGTATGGAGGATATTGATAAAGAGTTTATCCATAAGGTTAAAGAGGGCGATATTATGGTCGGCCAGGCCAATTTTGGCTGTGGCTCTTCCCGTGAGCATGCGCCGATTGCGATTAAAGCCAGCGGGATTTCCTGCGTTATCGCGGCAACTTTTGCCCGGATTTTTTATCGTAATGCCATCAATATCGGTTTGGCAATCCTCGAGTGCCCGGAAGCGGCTGAAAAAATTCAGGACGGGGATGATGTAGAGGTCGATTTTGACACCGGTATCATTACGAATAAAACCAAGAATGAGCAATATAAGGCTCAGCCATTTCCGGATTTTATTAAGAAAATTATTCATGAGGGCGGATTGCTCAACTCTCTGAAACGGTAGGGGGAACGGTTATGGAAAAAAATATTACGGTTATCCGCGGCGACGGCATCGGCCCGGAGATTGTGGGTGAGGCTTTAAAGGTTTTAGAGGCGGTCTGCAAACGGCATGGACACACCTTCCATTATACTGATATTTTAATGGGTGGCGCATCAATCGACGCGACTGGTGTTCCGCTTACTGATGAGGCGCTTGAGACCGCCAAGAAGGCTGACGCCGTTCTGCTTGGTTCGGTTGGTGGTCCGAAGTGGGATACTCTGCCCGGTCATCTCCGCCCGGAGGCGGGATTACTCGGTATTCGAAAGGGGCTTGGGCTTTTTGCCAACCTGCGTCCCGCAGTTCTTTACAATGAGCTCCGCGCGGCCTGCCCGCTACGGGATGAAATTATCGGGGATGGTTTTGATTTCTTGGTTATGCGTGAACTTACTGGCGGCCTTTATTTCGGCGAGCGGGAACAAGGGGAAAAAGACGGTCTCCGCTACGCGAAAGATACATTGATTTACACCGAAGAAGAGATCCGTAGAATTACCGTTAAAGCGTTTGAAATTGCCCGGAAACGGCGTAAAAAAGTAACCAGTGTTGACAAAGCGAACGTGTTGGATTCTTCTCGTCTCTGGCGTGCTGTTGTACACGAAGTGGCAAAGGAATATCCGGATGTAGAATGCGTAGATATGCTGGTGGATAACGCCGCGATGCAGCTTGTCAAGGACCCGAAACAATTCGATGTCATCCTGACAGAAAATATGTTCGGAGACATCCTTTCGGATGAAGCCAGCATGGTAACGGGATCAATTGGAATGCTCGCCTCCGCTAGCTTGAACGAAACAAAGTTTGGGCTCTATGAGCCAAGTGGAGGTTCTGCTCCTGACATTGCCGGACAGAATAAAGCAAATCCGATTGCGACGATTCTTTCTGCGGCAATGATGCTTCGGTATTCTTTTGACCTTGATAAAGAGGCGGATGAAATTGAGGCGGCTGTCACCAAAGTCCTTCAGGAAGGTTATCGTACAGGAGATATTATGAGCGAAGGCTGCAATCTTGTTTCCTGCACAAAAATGGGCGATTTGATTGTGGAAGCGCTGTAATTCGTTTTTAAAAGATGAGAAAAAAGGCCCGCGGACAGTCTTTCCGCGGGCCTTTTTTGAGAACAATCGCAATAAGATTTAGAGGACGCTCAGTCCGTCGTCAGAGACGCATAACGTCCCCGTACCAAATGAAGCAGGTTGTCCGGATTCAATTCTACTTGCGTTCCAATTTTTCCACCGCTAATCATAATCGTATCAAAAACAGATGCGGTTTCATCTAGAATGGTGAGATACTGCTTTTTCATCCCGATTGGGGAACAGCCTCCCCGAATATATCCGGTGACGGAATTGATCTCGTTAACATGAATCATCGAAACCGATTTTTCCCCGGCTGCTTTTGCCGCTTTTTTTAAATCCAGTTCTTTGGCTACGGGTACCTCAAATACACAATAATTTCCAGAAGCGCCTTTTGTGACAAGGGTTTTGAAAACTTTTTCAGGATCCTGTCCAAGTTTTTTAGCAACCGATACCCCGTCAATCTGTCCGTCCTGATGATCATAATAATGGGGCTTGTAAACAATTTTTGCTTTTTCCAATATCCGCATGACATTTGTTTTATTTTCTGCCATTTTTCTGCCCCCTTTGCTTTTAATTATACTCTCTAAAGTGTTTTTTGGCAATCTTTTTCAGAAGATACTTGACATTTTCCAGGCCACTTGATATAATAGAAAAGCTGAAATGCGAGTGTGCTGGAATCGGCAGACAGGCACGTTTGAGGGGCGTGTGTCTTTGGCGTACGGGTTCAAGTCCCGTCACTCGCACCATATTAACTAAACGGTATAGATGCGTCTGGCGAAAAGCCAGGCGCATCAACCGTTTCCGGGCTTTTTCGGGCCCGGATTTCTTCTCTCAAACCATAGATGCAAATCGCTGTTTCAGGGCGTCTGC
>CAUABB010000104.1 GCA_958427155.1 uncultured Oscillospiraceae bacterium
CCGGTAGTATAAAGTAGTTCTCCTTCATAGAGGCGTCAGCACGATCGACAAGATGAACGCGATAGTTCTTCCCCAAAAACAAAACATTTTCCCCTTCTCCTGCTGAATACTTCTTTTTTTGCTCCAGCCTGATTCGGGCAGTTTTCAAATGAGCTTCGATCCAATTCATACGAGAGGCCACAAAAGCTTCGATTACCGAAAGCGGCATCCGGAGCGGCGCGCGAACCTCAACCCGCGCATCCTCCAAAATATGGATCGCCAGTGTTTTTCGTTTTGAACGTATCAAAACATAATCGTTTTTTTCCAAAATTATTTCCTCTTTTCGTGAAAAACAAAAGCGCCAAACGGCGCTTTTGTTTTCTACACGTGACACATTATTTTACCCGGAACCGCAAGACGTTCCAAGACACCTTCGGCATCCGGACTGTAGCTATCCCATTTCCCATTTCCGGAAGTTCGCAATTCACCGGAACAATCTGATTTTCTGCACTATTCACCGCTTTGATGTCATCATTGGAATAACAGATACATTCAGCGCACTCAACCGCACCAAACGGACGAAGATCCACCGAAACCTCAACGTCGTCTTCCAGGCTGCGATTAACCGCAAAAACGGTGACCATCTCTTCTTCTTCGTTATATACCGCAACAGAGTCGATGTGCTTTACATCAGAACGCTCTTCGCAAGAGTAAACAGGCGAAATAACCTCCGTGCTGAGAGCAATGCCGCGCCCGTAATTTGACGCGTGCATAAACGGATAAAAAATAGTCTGACACCAAGCCGGTCCATCCCCATCCTCGGTCATAATCGGCGCGATGACATTAACAAGCTGAGCGAGACAAGCGGTTTTAACCCGGTCGCAGTTTTTTAATAAGGTAATCAGCATGGATCCAACCAGCACCGCATCCTCAAAGAAATAAATGTCCTCGAGCTGATGAGGAGCCTGCACCCATTTCGGCAGCTTTTTATCCTGTTCATTGGAGTGGTACCAAACATTCCACTCATCAAAAGAAAGATTAATATCCTTATCTCCACGTTTTTTCGCCTTTACCATATCACAGACCGCTATGACTTCCTTGATAAACTCATCCATCTCGTCTCCTTTGGAGAGGAAAGACTGCGTGTCCGCACTATTATTGTAACCATAATACTGATGGAGAGAAAGCAGATCAACGTTTTCGTAGGTATGCGTAAGAACTGTTTCCTCCCAGCTTAAATAGGTTGGCATTTGTTTATGGGAACTTCCGCAGACAACCAGCTGGATAGATGGATCAACCCATTTCATAATTTTAGCGGTTTCGCAAGCAACCCGTCCGTACTCCTCAGCCGTTTTATGACCAATCTGCCACGGACCGTCCATTTCATTGCCAAGGCACCAGGTTTTAATCCGATGAGGCTCCCGGTAACCGTGCTGAATTCGTAAATCACTGAGTGCCGTACCGGAAGGATGATTACAGTACTCAATCAGTTCTTTGGCTTCCATTGGCCCACGAGTACCGAGGTTCACTGCCATCATCACGTCAGCATTCGCTTTTTTAGCCCAATCACAAAATTCATTGAGGCCAAACTGGTTGGTTTCCACCACAAACCAAGCAAGTTCCAATCGGGATGGGCGAAGCTCCTTCGGGCCAACGCTATCTTCCCACTTAAAACCTGAGACAAAGTTCCCTCCGGGATAGCGCACGACCGGAACATTCAGTTTTCTTACCAGATTCAGCACATCGGTGCGAAATCCCTGTTCATCGGCAGACGGATGCCCCGGCTGATAAATGCCATTATAAACCGCCCGGCCTAAATGCTCAATAAAAGAACCGTAAATTCGTTTGTCGACCGGAGCGATCCTGTTTTGCTTGTCTACTATAATTTTTGCCTGTTTCATCTACTTTCCCTCACTTTTGATGATTTAAAAAGGCTTCGATTTCCGCCTCAGATGGAATGGCAGGAATTCCGCCAAATTTAGTCGCACAAAGAGAGCCTGCCGCACAGGAAAATGTCATATATTCCGCAAGTTTTTCTCCATCCAGACGAAACTCATTTCTAACCAATCTTGACAAAAGCGCACCGGTAAAAGCATCACCCGAACCGGTTGTATCCACTACTCGAACATCAGGTGCCGGAACATATTCGCTGTCCGTCCAGGTTTTATAATAACATCCTCGGGAACCCATGGTAACCACCACCAGTTGCATCCCTTTATCGAGAAGCCACTGAGCGCCTTTTACCTCATCTTCATAAGGAGTAAGAAGTGGAACCTCATTATCAGAGAGCTTCATATAATCTATCTGACTTAAGGGAAGCGCCATCCTTTTTTTTGCTACATCAACGTCATCCCAGAGGGCAGGACGCCAGTTGGGATCATAAGAGATTTTAGCACCTGCTTTTTTCGCAATCTGAACCGCTTCCAGAGTAGCGCTTCTGGCAGGTTCATCCGTTAAGGAAAGAGAACCAAAATGAAACATTTTGCAATTTTCAAGCAGTTCGCGATCTAGCTCCCCGGCTTCTAGCAAAGTGTCTGCCGAGTGATTCCGGCAAAACGTAAAACTCCGATCGCCACCGGGGTTTAAGTGAACAAATGCAAGTGTCGTATGAACGTTACTGCGGAGCATAGACGAGGTATTCACCCCGTTTTTCTTTAATGTGTCTACCAACAGATCTCCGAACTGATCATTCCCCACCTTCCCGATAAAAGCGGTTTTACACCCAGCCTTTGCCGCCATAACCAAGACGTTTGCGGGAGCTCCTCCGGGGTGAGCTGTAAAAGTATTGGGGCTACCCGCGGGGGTAAAATCAATCAGCGTTTCGCCTAACGCCACAATATCAGTTTGATGCATCGCTGCTAATCCCCCTTTTCTTTCAATCAAATTCAGTCAGAACAAGAGGCATTTTGAAATCAATCTTCCTTCCCAATTAGGGTATATTGATTTCCACAATGGTTGGTAATATGACAGGAAGTAACCTTTCCGTTCTCCCATGCAAAGTCAAGTTCAAAACCGCCACGGGTACGGACACCTTTCAGGCTGCCTTTATTCCATGCTTTTGGAAGATTGGGCAGAAGCTCTATCTCGTATGAAACGATCTTCCCGCTTTCATCCGTTATCTGGCGGGACTGCACCAGTGTTTCTAACATCAATGCGGGAAGACCCCCGCTGATATCCGTATTGAAAATCTTCGGGCCCATATCGTGGGAAGAAGAAAAGGTATTAAAATAATTGTTCTGCGCCATCTCGCACAGGATGTTCCACACAGTGGGATTATCTTTCAGATGAGCGGCGGCAAAGGCCATCTGGACATTTCCAAACGCCATCTGTCCTTTTTCTCCCGCCTTATATTTCATCCGGTACTGATAAGCTTTTTCACAGGCGTCATACAGCTTTTTATTATTTCTAAAAAGCTCCGGAAGACCATAATAGATCATATAAAGATGAGAGGAATGCCGATGATCGTACCGATCCTCCAGGTCAGGCGTCATCCACTCTTTAAGCGCACCGTCTTTGTTGATCATATACGGCGGCATCTTGTCGAGCATTCTCTGCCACTTCGGGATATTTTCCTCCTCAACCCCCAGGGTCTTACAACCTTCAATCAGGTTTTGGAACAACTCGGTCGCCACCGCAACGTCCATCGTCGCGTTGACACAGGCCTGTGCTTCAGAGCCGGTTGGATTGTTTTCCGGCGAATAAGAAGGAGTGAAAAGCCATTTCCCGTTTTCATCCTCAATTAAGAAGTCTTCATAAAACAAGGCGCATTCTTTCATATAAGGCAAAGCGTGTTTTAAGAAAAATTCTTTATCCCCGCTGTAAAGATAATAATCGTAGAAGAAATGGGAGTTCCAAGCGGCACCCGCCGTCCAGAAGGTCATGCACCACCGGTGACCGAAATGGTTCGCCAAACCATGCCGGTTTCCGCGGCAGGCCAGCATCATACCGCGCGCGCCATATAAGGTTTCAGCGTTGACCTTATTGTCCGGAATCAAAAACTCCTCATAATTTATAAAACTATCCATCATCTCAAACATATTGCCGGGTAGATTACAGAGAATCGCGGTTTGAAGATTTCCATTCTGAGTATAGTCACCCGACCAGCAAGGTTGGTTTGTGCCCGCCCAGATTCCCTGAAGATTCGGCGGGTTTTCACCGCTTGCACAAAGAATTTCATACCGGCCCGCGTCAAAAATCCGCTTGAAAAAGCCGTTAGGCGGGGGAGTTCCTTCTTTACGAGAACGGGGCCAAAGCTCGTCCGCCAACTGAGCGTCGCTTTCCGGATCATCCAAATCCAGCTCAATTCTATTATAAATTCCCCCATGAATTACCGCATGGTCGCGCAAAAGGGCGTCAAAATCAGGAGTAACACCATGAAAAGCGGTCTCCGCCGAAACTTCTGGCTCCGCCATATTCTCACACATAACAACATTAAAATAAAGAACAGTTTCTGTCGCACCCTCAACCAAGAGCCCCGCTCCGGCTTCCTTTAAAACCCCGTCGGTTTTCGCGATTTTAGCAGCACAGCGGTACCCGTAACTAACTGTTTTAAAAATGCCATCATACAGGATTGTATCGTCCTTTACAGAAATAACCGGCTTGTCGATATTCCGGTCATATTTTTCCTGCCACCAGCGGTTGGGACCGTCAATCTCCGTGAACTGATCCAAACGAACTTCATAAGAAACCGGTTTATCAGAGCGTACCCGCATGACCGCAATTTTGCTGGCGCGTGAAACGAACAGTTCACGAACAACTTCACAATCGGATCCCATTTTAAACGCAACCCTAGTCAATCCATTCTCAAAATTGACCGACTTTTCATAATCCTGAATTTCTCCGGCTTCCGTTAGTTCAACCGCCATGGTGCAGGCAGGAACAAAAGGATCTGTCCAGTCCATTTGGAAAACCTTCCTGTTTTCCCTGTTCTACTACAAAGTTAGCAGCCTCCTGATATTTGCCTTCAGCCAAAAGAGCACGGATCTGCGGCAGCGTCTGAGCGGTATGTACCGGAATCCGTTTTTCATGAAGAGGCGCATAAAGCCACTCATGAGAAAAAATAACTTTTTCCTTTTGAGGATACCCCATAACAATCGCGCCGATCGTGCCATTTCCGCTCAAGAGTCCTTCTTCCCACATTGTCGGCTGTAATTTACTGACAAAACCTTTTTTCATCATTTTTACTCCTGCCTTTTCTAAATTGATTCCTTGCTAAAATGCTTTATTCCAAAGATTTGAATTTAAGTTCATCTTACCCTTTTTGTTTCCTGCCGTCAAGATGGTTTTACATACTCTTTTTCATATAAATCAAGTTGCATTCGACGCAAAGCTGTGCTAAAATGTCACTCAAACCCACAAGACAAAAGAGGATGATCTTTTTGAGCATTGAGGCAGTACGCTGCTATTTAAAACAATTTGAGGCGGACAAGCGGATTATTGAATTCGATGTTTCCAGCGCCACGGTAGAACTGGCGGCGCAGGCACTTGGCTGTCCTCCCGAACGAATTGCGAAAACGCTTTCCTTTTACGGAGACGAGGGGTGTATTTTAATCGTAACCGCCGGCGACGCAAAAATAGACAACGCAAAATTTAAAAAACAATTTGGTAGGAAAGCCAAAATGCTCACATTTGATGATGTTGAGATTTTAACCGGACATCCAGTAGGCGGTGTTTGTCCATTTGCGGTAAATCCCGGAGCGGTTGTTTACATCGATTGTTCTTT
>CAUABB010000105.1 GCA_958427155.1 uncultured Oscillospiraceae bacterium
CAAAAAGTGCGGGAATTAGGATTCAAAACAGGCAAAGAAACCGGCTGTGGCGGTTTTTCCGTGTAGGGGCAGTATGATTTCCCATGTGGGGCGGCAAGGCGTTTCTACATAGGAAAAACACCAGATTTTCACCTTTTGTCAAGCAAAATGGGAGCGCCGCCATTGGATCAAAGCGATCCAGTGGCGGCATCCTTTTTATATTGATTGTAGCGGAATACTATAAATATTAGTATTCAAAACTTTGTTAGTCCTGTGATCATTGTAATGTTCCGACGTAGGATAAACGATGCGCAGCGTTTTATGAGACATAGCATATAGGCAAACACCCAGAGCAACAGGCTTTGTGCTTAAAGGCGCTACACACAATGAGGACTTCCCATCGAATACACTATCTAGAAAATTGAAAGTTTCAAAAGGATTATTCGCAGGAACATATAGTAACTTACTTCTGTGCGTAGAAAGCAAGTCATAATTATTTATTACGCATATATCCTTATACTTTGGAAAAAAGGACGGAAGATTGTTTACCAATAAAAGCTCTTCATACTGTATATCTTCTGTTACTTTAGATGCAAGGACTCCCTCGAATCCCAAGAAGATAATCATACGAGAATGTGCTAAACCATCAGAAATGCCACCAAAGCCTAACAAATCGGTGGTTTTAAGATTCCCATAGTAGGAGCAGTAAGATGTAAAAGGTTCTTCAGGAAAATCATACTCAAAAGGGGTTGAATATGCAATATCAAGTTTTTCCTTCGGATTTGCCGTCTTAAGATACTTTAGCAACACAAACATTTCTGGAGTATGAATGCAGGAAATATCTACAATTAGCTTTTCACTACTTAGTTTATCTGAAATATCTATTAGCTGCGTCAAAAAATATGTTTGTAATTCATTTACTATAACCGGTATTATTTGTGCAGAAGGAAACATTTTTTCTAGGTCTGCGCTTGGCTTATCATTCTGATATTTTAGCAATACAATAGTGTGAATATCCGCCCCCTTTTTATTTAGTATCTTAGCCATTTCTAATGTTCGATCATCTGACCCATCTGCTAAAATAAAGGTATCATAAATCTGTGCGTCTATGTCTTCAGCTGATGAAATCGTATAATAAGTGCTCATTTGCCTTCCCCCCAGTCAAAAAAAGATAATTGATCTGCCGGAGGAATATTTTTAATATTCTTTGTGGGGCTAATTCTTTTCCTTTTTGTAGATGTACTAAGTTTGCTCTTTTGGAATTGTCCCTTAAGCATTTCCCCAATTTCTTCCGCTGAAAAATGTACATTGACTCCTCCTCTAGTACGGTAAGAAATGTTAAAAATTGGGGTAAATATTTTATTTATTGTATATATATCTCCCTCTTTTGAAATACCAGCTGATAGACGTTGAGTGTCTTTTTTCTTTTTTATTAGTGACCAACTTATAGCAATTTCTAGAGTTTTTCTATCCTCTGGAGATAAATCATCCGGATTATAAATAAATTGATTAGTTTCCGGATATCTTACCAGCTTATCTCTATGGAATTCAGAAAACACATTGCCCAAACATAATAGAAACTCTCTAATCGAATTGCCGTTTTGAATTATTGAACAAACAGAATTAAATTCACTTCGGGAATAGCTTCTTATCGCTCGGGATTGTGATTCTGGTGAAATTTTCATTGTGGATAGAAATCGCTTTTTTTCATAGAATAAAGCATCGCTAATTATTGCTTTACACAAATTTATGAATGTGCGTGCATTGCCCTCTGAAAGATGACAAAGAGTATTAAAACCATAATATAGCTTATCTTTTTTGTAAGCTGTACATATCAAGATTGTGATAGCATATCTATATTTATTGCTATAGTCATTTTTATATTTTTCAAGCAATTGGTGCTCACCTTTATTGAAAAAAGCCTGCATCGCATTCACGGTAAATTTTGCAACATCAAGCGGATTTTCATCTTGTTCGCACCTGGAAACCCACAAAGCATTTAATGTTTCTGCAATTCTGTTTTGCGGGTAAGAAATAATAGAAATAATTTGATCAAGTAATCCGTCATCTGCTTTTATTCTTGGATTAGAATTTAAAACATATCGCAAATGTAGGTTTTTGGCGTTTGCATTTTTTTGACATTCAGCATCCAAATCTTCTTTATCCCCCAAAATATCTATTATGCTGGTGGGAAACAAAGAAGAATCCATTGCTTCCAAGCGCTTTTTCGCTATACCAAGCAAGTACGATCGCAAGCTTTGCATGTCCTGTTCCTGGTCTAATACAATCAAGTGGTAATCATGTTGCTCACGTAAATACTCAACATCGTTAATGGTTTCTTTTGTTACAATGTTTTCACTTCTCCGTCCAATACGCATGGAAATGTCGGGACGGCAAAATTTAATCATAGTATTAAACTGTTTTTGCAATTCTTGCGGGAGATTTTCAAATTCGTCAATTAATAGCAAATAATTTAATTTTGATAATTCTGGAGCTGTTTGAGCAATCGCATGTATCAATTTACTGCTAATATCGTAAATACTCCAAACATGCTTTGGTTCAAACTTCGCTTGCGTAAAAAGCGATTCATTTTTAAACGTATTTATGTAGCGAATTTCAGCGTCAATATATTCCGAAAACGAGTGCATATCTGTAAAATTACAGTCCGCCCTTAATTCACACAAATTGGAAGTTTTAAGTATTTCATCTGGAAAATTATCGCTATAATCTTTACCTAATTTGAAAATTAGTTCAATCAAACTTTTAACAAAAAAAAGTTCCAGATAATGTTCGAAACAAGAGGTCCATTTTGATTCTACCGCGATACTAAATACGCTTTTAAACTCTTTCAGAAAAGAATCATCACACCGAAAATAAAACCCTACTCCTTCATCTTTAAGTAGTTGTTGTCTAATAGTTATATGATTTTGGAGCGCACGCTCACATTGTACAGGGAATGAAAAGTATTTTAAAATTGTAGTTTTACCTGATCCACGCGAACCTTGCAAAATTATAGGCATCTTTTGAGTAAAAAAACGTTTTTCATCAAAATCCTTCAATGCTCCGGTGGAAAAAGGTGTAAACCAATACTGCATGATTAATTCGGGGTCTAGAACATTAGCGTTATAATCATCGAAAGGATTTTTAAATAAAGAATCCGTATTCTCGTTTAGCTTGTTTGGCATTTTGATATTTCTCCTTTCGGCAAAAGATAGGATTCCATCCATTAGAAGAAGACCAGAAAATCGGCAGGCTATTATTTGGAATATTATAAGAGAATCCAAAGCAGTACTGTCCATCCATATGGCCCAAAGCCTTTTTAGGCTCAATTTTCTTTCCATAACCTTCAACCATTATTTTTGCAGTTTCTTTTAGTGCAGGGTATTTGAAGAAGCATAATGATTCTTCAGAAAAAGCTCGATTCCGCTCATCTATCACAGCACAAGGAATGACCTTGATATTGAGCTCTTGGAGTTTAGAAAGTGCTTCATTACTCGATAGAAGCGCCAAGTAGTAAATTTTTTTCTCCGCAAAATCCTCCTGATTTTGGTAAAAGAATCGTTGTGCAGTTCCTCCGCTCATCATAACATCATCTATGCAAACAATAATGTCAGATTCCGTTGCAGCGATAGATGTCGGGAATATGAAGCAGTCTGTGCTAAGTCGGGCCTCCTGACGAAAATGGTATAGAATGAGGCCTCCGCTTTCACTTGGACGCCCAATGGAAGTGAATTTCAATGTATTTATACGAGCCTCAACTTCTTCAGAAGATTTCAATCCGTAATCTGTCATTAGAGTATGAATAAATTTTTTGAACAAGACAGAACACAAATGGTTTATTTCCGCATCGTTGTAATATGTAAAGTTACATAGCATCCATAAGGCTAGACGCCTTTCATCTTCTGTATCAAAAAAGGTTCCAGTAAAGTTGCCCAACCACAAATTAATATCTTCAATATCCAAATCTACTTTCCAAGATTTTTCAAAAACTTTCTTCAACACAGACATCATTGTTTCAAACGATGGGAAATCTCCAGGGAAATCGATGTGTTCCATATTATTTTCTCCCCAATCTATATTTTGATCCTTCGTAATAGTCTCGATCTATCTCGATTGAAATCCACTCTCTCCCCAACTTTTCTGCGGTTGCTCCTGTTGTATTGCTTCCCGCAAAACAATCAAGGACAATGTCTCCCGGTCGAGTCAGAAAATTAATAAAAAATTCTGGTATAGCGGGTGCCATTCTTGCTGGATGAATTGGCAATTTATGCTCTTTACATTTGGTAATATAAATATCATTTGAGGTTGTGTTTGCTGCAATAATAACGTTAGATGGGATCGCACCCCCATTATCAATTGAAAATGCAGTTTGGCTAATAGTGTGTTCTGATGGACGTGTTCCTGAATTGTATTTTCCGCTGGACAATAGTTTTTTCATCTGTCGACTATATGGCTCAGCAACATTTCTATTGTTAGCATAGGGATGTGGCGTTTTGGACATCCACCAGATTTGCGTGAACGAGTCCTTTACGCGGACTCGCTGTTTATTCACCCATTCAATTGGCCCTGGTAATCGAGCAGGATTATAATATATAAATTCTTGACATAAATACAAACCACATTGATTTTTAAACGCAAGTAATGTTTCTAAAGGGAGCGTCGAATAAGTTGGTTCACCGGAATTCCACGCATTTCCAATTTCAATAACAATTGAGCCATCTTGTGAAAGTAGTGGTGCTAATTGATTCCCAATGTTGCAAAGCCAATCCAAATATTCTTTCCCTACTTTATTTCCGTATTTTTTTGCACGTTTTAATGGAAAGGGAGGGGATGTAAGTATTAGTTGGATTTTGCCTTCAAAATTAGGCACAAGGTACTTTTGAATCACTTTTTCGCAATCTTCATTTATACAAATACCGCGTTCTGTTCGGTACTTTCTCCACTTTTGTGTAGGGGTAATCATTGCCCGTCCTCCGAAATATGTGTTTTAATGTATTTCCCAGTTTTAACCCTTGCATCATTGGGTTTCTGTGCGACAGCCGGAATTGCCCAAGACTTTCCAAAGTGTGTTACTCCTTCGATTCGGTTTTGGGCACAGAGAACCTGAATGCGCCTCTTTGAAATTCCCCATTTAGTTGAGGCATCAGCAATTGACATATATTCCACAGATGATTCCTCCGCACAAAATTTGTTGTGTTTCCACTTTAGACATGAAACGACAACTTTTTCTAATTTTATACCGCAAAGCGAATAATGTCAATGCATAAAAGAGCAGCAGAATGTAGTGAAGGCGATTACAGACTATGGTTTAGAACTATTGAGTTTCTAAAACAATTCGGGTTCAGATTTTTCTTTTTGTTTTTGCACATTTAGGATAATACCAATATTCTTTTGAATTAGATTAAACTCCTTTTCTTCCCGCTGTATCTTCCGAAGTTCCGCTTGCAGGGCGGTCTTGCGAGCGGTGAGCTCATTTAGTTCCGCTTTCAGCTTTTCGGCTGAAGGCAGTTTTGTAAGTCCGGCCTTTTTGATCTCCCTGGCTGCCGTCTCGAACAAGATGATCTCGCTCTCAAAGCCGCGCAGGAATTTTTCCTTGTCCTTTGACGCTTTGTAGCGGTCATAGATGGGTTTCAGTTTTCGGTAGGTATCAATCTGCTTTCCTATGAGGGCAAGGTTGGTGATT
>CAUABB010000106.1 GCA_958427155.1 uncultured Oscillospiraceae bacterium
CTCCTCCGGTTTTTAGACAAAAATAATGTGGTATCAGCCTTTATTTTACCGTAAAAGGGGCAGAAAAACAAGCAGTTGGAAGTAGCGGGGCGATTTCAAAAGAAAAACTGTCAATTTTACCGGAAAACAGTGGGATTATCAGACGAAATTTTAAGGTAGTAATACGGAAAAGTAATTGCGCCGGCGCTTGCCTTTTGATATAATAGATAAGGTTTTGGAGTTGATTCGAAACCTGTTTGTAAAAACCATATGTAAAAACGAAAAGAGGAACTCAAATGCCATCTAAAGTAGTTGTCGGCGTGCAATGGGGAGACGAGGGAAAAGGAAAGGTTATTGATATCCTTGCCTCTCGTGCGGATGTTGTTGTGCGTTCCCAGGGCGGGAATAATGCAGGCCACACCGTTAAGAGCGGTGATGAGGTTTATAAACTCCACCTGATTCCGTCCGGGATCCTTTATAAAGGCGTGAAGTGTTATATTGGATGCGGCGTTGTAATTGATCCCCAGGATATTCTCAAAGAAATCGACGGTCTGACGCAGCGAGGCGTGGACTGTGGAAATTTAAGAATTGACCCGCGGGCACATATCATTATGCCGTGGCACAGGAAACTCGACGGTCTGAGTGAAAAAGCGCTTGGAGACAGTCAGATCGGTACTACTGGCCGCGGAATCGGTCCGTGCTATATGGATAAATACGAAAGAAGCGGGATCCGGCTGTATGATCTTGTCCATGAGGATATTTTTGTCCGGAAGGCAAAGGCGGTTGGAAAACTGAAAAACGAGATTATCACAAAGATTTACGGTGGAGAACCGCTGGATGTAGACGCTATTATTCAAGAGTACCAGGAATATGCAAAACGCCTTTCCTATTATGTAGACGATGTTTCAGTCCTGACCGATCGGGCGATCCAGGAGGGAAAAGAAATTCTTTTTGAAGGAGCGCAGGCGACCCTGTTGGATATTGATTTTGGCACATATCCTTATGTTACTTCCTCTCACCCGGTTTCAGGCGGCGCCGCTATCGGCGCGGGAGTAGGACCAAACCGGCTCGGGGAGATTATAGGGGTCGCTAAGGCTTATACCACCCGTGTGGGAGCCGGTCCGTTCCCGACGGAGCTCAACGATGAAACAGGCGATCTAATCCGAAACCGCGGGCACGAATTTGGCACTACTACCGGCCGTCCCAGAAGAACAGGCTGGTTTGACGCCGTCCTGATTCGGCATGCGGTTCGTGTTAATGGGCTTGACTGCCTTGCGGTCAATAAATTTGATACTTTAAGCGGGCTTGATACCTTAAAGGTTTGTGTGGCCTATAAAAAGGCGGATGGAACTGTTTTAACGGAGTATCCTTGCGATATTAATGAGCTGGAAGGCGCTGTCCCTGTTTATGAAGAAGTCAAAGGCTTTACGGGGGATCTTTCCACCTGTAAGACGTTTGACGAGCTTCCGCAGGCCTGTAAGGACTATATCCTTTTTCTTGAAAAGATTTGTGGATGCCCGATTAAAATGGTTGGCGTAGGTCCTTCCAGAGAGCAAGTCTTAGAGCGTTGAATTAAGCAGTTGCTTTTGTAAGTTTATTTGATTTTTTATAGAAAGAACCGGCCTGAAAAACAGACCGGTTCTTTTTTATTTTCAGGTTTTATAAAATTGATAAAATTACTCAGGACGATTCTCCTGTTCCGACGGTGAAGACGGTTCTTCTTGTTCTGCCGCCTGTGCCGCAGCAGCTTTAGCCGCCTGTTCCCGCTGAAAACGAGCCATGGCTTCGGCGCGCGCCTGCGCTTGCTGCTGTTGATATGCAAGTTGCACCTGCGCCATAGAGGGTTTGTTTCGAACAGCGAAGAGGCAAGGTCCGATTGCGTAATTGATGAAAATGCAGAGAACTATCATCAGGCCGCAGTTGCGGGGAGAGCGGTCCTTTAAAATAATGTAAACCGCACGCATCAGGAAAACATAATAGATAATCGCCAGCGTCAGAATAAGCGCTGCTGACAGGAACGCGAGAAGCGCCGGCGCGATAACCATGGTGTAAGGATCGGCGGAATTGTTTCCCACATACGGCTGATAGTAATTATAGTAGAGCATAAACTGGAACAGGAAGTCCAGAACCATCGGCAGATAGGTGAGAAGGCCAAACGAAAAGGCGTTGAGGATGATATGAAGCACCAGCAGCGAAACCCTGCGGTGGGTGTTTCGTCCCTGCGCCTTACCGATTACATCGGCCACCTTACCGAGCAGGTAGAAGTTTATAATCGGAATCCAAGCAATCCCCGGGGCTTTAATCCCCTGGCGTTTTGCCATTGAATAAAGCGCAACTGCCTGGAAAATATAACACATAATGCTGAGCAGTATGCCGATGATGGTGGAAATAAACTGAACCATATTCATGGAATAGCCGTTCCACAGTGTTACGGTCATACCGAAAAATTCACTGAAATCATACCGGAACGAAGGATAATCCATCTCCATTGCGTTCCCCTCCCTTATTTCATTTCAAGGCTCCTTGCCAATTTTTGCTCGGCAGAAGCTTTGCGGGTACATTATAGCACACCTTATTTGAAAATACAAGAAAGGAAAAAGCCCTTTCGTTCCGTCCGCCTGAAAGCGGTACCGACAGAAAGGGCTAAACCGGCATCATGGATTTTTTATTTCCATTTAATTTAACCAAGAATATAGACATTTACGGTTTTCGCGCCGAAGCGGCAGCTTTCCGCATAAGTTCCAAAGAAACAGTCCACCAGAACGCGTCCATCCATCAGGGCTGTTCCTGTGTCAGCAGCAATGGCATAGCCATAGATATAGCTTCCGTCCGCTGACGTAATATAAAGTTTTGTTCCATAAGGAATAACGTTGGGGTTGACCGCAACAGAACCCGGTTTAAGGTATTGTCCGCTGGCACCCTTAACATTCGGATAACGGCGACTGCTGTAAGCGGTTGCCTTGCCGGTAAGAACACGGCTGTAATTGACTGGAACACCGTTTTCGTCAAGCTCGAAATCTTCAGGTGGCAGAATTTCAGAAACAATCGGTGTCAAACTGGTGCCAAGAAGCTGTTTCTGTGTTACTGGTTCCGCCACTACTTCATTGGAAAGCAGTTCAGAATCTGAAACAACGCCATCTACCAGGGTTTGACGAAAAGTCGCAACCTGTTTTCCTTCTTTACCGACCTGGGTAATCAGTGTCTTACCCTGATACATTGCCTTGGTTTCTTTTGTTTCCACCTCAAAGGCAATAGCTGTTTCTTCAGTCACCGTCCGATAGGTTACACGGTTAATTACAACTTCCATTCCCGAAACAGCTTCTTCATAAGGGGAAACGTTGATCAGATCATCGTCGGAAAGAGTAAGACCCGCTTTTTCCAACGCGTCATTTACAGTGCCACGGTTCATTGTTACAGTGATAGTTTTCCCGTCGGCTGTAATAGTGACCGGGAAAGCCCTATAAATGGTAAGCTCTGCAATTCCGTTTTCGTCAAAACCACTGAACTCCAGTTCGTCACCCGGCAGAAGGCCGACTCCTTCATTCTCCAAAATTTCTTCCGCGGACAGATCGCTGTTTGTCGTATAATACTTTAAGACATCCTCATCATCGTAGATATACACAACGTTGGTTGCAAACGATATACCGGTTAAGGCGGCAACCATAATTGCGGATACCAGAGCTACGGCGGTAACCCGGAATCGGAACTGATTCCAAATCACCGGAAGCTTTTTCCAGAAGGTGCTCATCCAAAATCTCCTTTTTGGGCAATAGCCAAAATCCATTTGTTACGATTGTAACCGGTTTGTAGCCATTATATGCACAATTTGATACCCTGTCAAGAAATTTGGACGATCCAAATTTGTTGAAAATGCCGAAAGGAAATGATTGAAAATGGAACGATCCAATTTGTTTTCGGTCGAAAAACAAAATTTTTCTGTTTTTCAAGAGAAAAAAAGCAGCAAAGTTTTGATAATTTTACCAAATCGCAAAAAGTTATTTCAATATCATATATTTACAAAATAAATAAAAATTTATATTTATATTTAGATATTATCTACAATAATTTTTGAAAAGAACCAGGAAAAGCAAGATTAAAAATCCTGCTTGTATTTTACAATTTGTATAATTTTTTCTCGTTAAATCAGTGTTTTATCCCACTTAAAAGTAAAATTTGGGAAGAATGTTTTCAACTTTCCCCACCTATAAAAACTTTTCATCTCTAATTTTAAAATGGCTGATGATGAGACAATATTATTGGTGAAAAAATAAAACGATTCTGAAAATTGTCATTTGATTTTATGATTATAGGGAGAGCTTTCTTTTTTATTGACTAAGCGAAGAGATAGCATACGGTTATTTAAAAAAAGATACAATTTGTTACTTTTTCAAAACATTTATCTCTAAAACTGGACAACAGAATAAAATCATTTTTTAATAGAAATAATAGAAAGATATTTTATCGGAATTTACAGCAGTTAATATTGATATATATAATATAGTATAAAAGCGCTCCATCTTAATATGGAACGCTTTTTTATTTTTTATTGAACTACCAGTTCGGCATGACATCCAGCAAATAGTTCGGCCATTTCTCTCATCTGTTCTGCGGAAGGTTCCGTACAGGTTAACGTATAGGGAACCCCAAGAGATTTATACTTTCCAACACCATAACGGTGGTAAGGGATTAATTCAATTCGTTCCAAAGGCAAATCTTTTAAAAACGCAGCAATTTTACTGATTTCGTCTGCATTGTGAAAGTCCGGAATAATCGGAACACGAACCCAGATTTTAGCGTTCCGCTGGCAAAGCTCCGTTAAATTTTTAAGTATTTTGTCGTTCCGCACGCCGGTGGCTTCCAGGTGTTTTTCCGGCGTAATCATTTTAATGTCATAAAGGAAGAGGTCTGTATTCGGCAGAATAGACTCAAACATTTCCCAAAGAACGTTTCCGGCAGTGTCAACTGCCGTATGAAGTCCGTTTTCTTTGCAGCGTTTGAGAATTCCAGAAAGGAAAATATTTTGAAGAACCGGTTCTCCTCCAGAAAAGGTCACTCCCCCACCGGAACGCTTAAAAAACGCGTGATCCGCGTCCAGAATTTTAAAAAGCTCCTCTTCAGAATAGCCTCTTCCGTTGAGTTCCAAAGCGCCCGCGGGGCAGGCGGAAACGCAGGCTCCGCAGCCGGAACAGGCGGCGCGGTTTATAACGTGGCCGGTTTCGTCAAGCTGATGGCATCCGTTTGGGCAGTTTTCAGCGCAAAGGCCGCAGCCAATGCAGACCGATTCGTTATACCGCAGAACGGCTTGAAAGGGAATACACTCCGGATTGTGACACCATGCGCAGCGCAGATTACATCCACGAAAGAAGACGGTAGTTCGGATTCCGGGACCATCGTCCAAAGAAAAGGGTTGGATGTTGGTGATAAACCCTTGTGGTTTTACTGGATTCATATTGAATTGATTCCTTTCCTGAGGATAAAGGCATCCGTCTGAAAACGTGTTTTCAGACGGAATACCTCTCTCTATACTATTATATATAATAAAACGCAATATCAGTAAAGTTAACAGCCGGATTCTCACAATGAAAAGAATTAGCCAGCATATTCTGTCCGGGCAATAATTTCATCCTGCAAAACCGGATCCAGATGGAAAAAGTAGGCGCTAAACCCGGAGACACGG